>JBCCIS010000002.1 GCA_039028155.1 Pseudomonadota bacterium | reverse complement strand
TCGAACTGGCCGAGCAGCTTGTTGTCGGACGCCATCTCGCGCTCACCCTGGAAGACGCGGATGGTCACCGCGGTCTGGTTGTCCTCGGCGGTCGAGAACACCTGGCTCTTCCTTGTCGGGATCGTCGTGTTGCGGTCGATCAGACGGGTAAAGACGCCGCCCAGGGTTTCGATACCCAGCGACAGCGGGGTGACGTCCAGCAACAGGACGTCCTTGACCTCGCCCTGCAGCACGCCGGCCTGGATCGCGGCGCCGGTCGCGACAACCTCGTCCGGGTTGACGCCCTTGTGCGGCTCCTTGCCGAAGAACTGCTTCACGGTCTCCTGGACCTTGGGCATGCGGGTCATGCCGCCGACCAGAATGATCTCGTCGATCTCGCCGGCGCTCATGCCGGCATCCTTCAAGGCCGCCTTGCAAGGCTCGATGGTGCGCTGGATCAGGTCGTCGACCAGAGCCTCCAGCTTCGAGCGGGTCAGCTTGATGGTCAGATGCTTCGGCCCCGACGCATCGGCGGTGATGAAGGGCAGATTGATCTCGGTCTGAACCGAGCTGGACAGCTCGATCTTGGCCTTCTCGGCGGCCTCTTTGAGCCTCTGCAGCGCCAGCTTGTCCTGGCGCAGGTCGATGCCCTGCTCCTTCTGGAACTCCTCGGCCAGGTAGTCGAGGATCTTCTGGTCGAAGTCCTCGCCGCCCAGGAAGGTATCGCCGTTGGTCGACTTCACCTCGAAGACGCCGTCGCCGATTTCCAGGACCGAGATGTCGAACGTACCACCGCCCAGGTCATAGACCGCGATGGTGCCGGTCTGCTTCTTCTCCAGACCATAGGCCAGTGCTGCCGCGGTCGGCTCGTTGATGATGCGCAGAACCTCAAGGCCCGCGATCTTGCCGGCGTCCTTGGTCGCCTGGCGCTGACTGTCGTTGAAATAGGCCGGCACGGTGATGACCGCCTGGGTCACCGTCTCGCCCAGGAAAGCCTCGGCGGTCTCTTTCATCTTCTGCAAGATGAAGGCGCTGATCTGGCTTGGGCTGTACTTCTCGCCGTGGGCTTCGACCCAGGCGTCGCCGTTGTCGGCCTTGATGATCTTGTAAGGAACCAGGTCCTTGTCTTTCTTCGTCATCGGGTCGTCGTAGGTACGTCCGATCAACCGCTTGATGGCGAAGAGCGTGTTCTCAGGGTTGGTTACCGCCTGGCGCTTCGCGGACTGTCCGACCAGCCGCTCGTCATCGCTCGTGATGGCAACCATGGACGGCGTCGTGCGTCCACCCTCGGCATTCTCGATCACGCGGGCGGACTTGCCCTCCATGACGGCGACACATGAGTTGGTCGTGCCGAGGTCGATACCGATTACTTTAGCCATGTCTTCTCCTACCTTTCGTGGCGAGTCCTTGGGGGCCCGCGACGCGGCGCCCGGGTCAGGACTCCCTACAATTCCTTATTTGCTGGATGGAGATATAGGGTTGTCGTGAATGCGTACAAGGGCGTCGGAGCCCGGAAACGCCTTTGTTTGGAGTCACTTGTCAGGAATTCGTCAGGACGGCGGACTCATTCTGTTTGTTCTTATTTTGTTCATGCTATGGTGGACACCTCCACACCGCCGGGACAGTCGAAGGGGATCATCACATGCCGGTCGATCTTGCCACCAAGATTGGGGCCTTCCGCGCCCTGCACGAAGCGCCCAGCTGTTTTGTCATGCCCAATGCCTGGGACATCGCCAGCGTGCGCCTTTTATCGACGGCGGGACTAAAGGCGCTCGCCACGACCAGCGCCGGCCTCAACTACGCGCAGGGCCGTCCCGACGGGCCGGAGGGTGCGTCGCGGGGCGAGGTTCTGGCCGCCTATGGCGCCATCGCGCGCGCCACCGACCTGCCGGTCAACGGCGACCTGGAGAACGGCTATGGTCACCGGCCCGAAGACGTCGCCGAAACCATCCGCCTGGCGGTTGCCGAGGGCATGGCGGGGGGCGGGATCGAGGACTTCACCGGCGACTTCAAGAAGCCGTTCTATGACATCGAACTGGCGGTCGAGCGCATCGCCGCGGCCCGCGAGGCGGCCGACGCCAGCGGCTTCGTGCTGACCGCGCGCGCGGAGTGCTTTCTTTATGGCCACGACGACCCGCTCAACGAGTCGATCAAGCGGCTCAACCGCTACCGCGAGGCCGGTGCCGACTGCCTTTACGCGCCCGGCCCGACCGACGACGCGACCCTGAAACGCCTGGTCGACGAAGTCGATGGTCCGCTGAATGTCGTTGTCGGCATGGGTGGCGGCGCATCGCGCGAGAAGATGGCAGAGCTTGGGATCAAGCGCATCTCGACTGGCGGCAGCCTTTACCGGGCGACCTGCAAGCTGGTCATGGATGCCGCCGCGGAAATGGCATGCGATGGCACCTTCAGCTATCTGGCCAATGTTGTTCCCGACGGTGATACCCAGCGCATTGTTACAGCCTAGTCGGCTGTTGCCGTTGCTTCTTCGCTTGTTGGCATAAGAGACACGCGCCCCCACCTATGGCACCAACTGGCGCTCAGGGGCAGACGACGCCGAAATAGAATGATCGGCCGGAGGGTTCGTTGAGTATCTGGGGAAAGATTTTAGGCGGCGCCATTGGCTTCGGCATTGGCGGACCGATCGGCGCGTTGATCGGCGTGGCTGCCGGGCACTTCGCCGTCGACAAGCAGCGCAGCGGCGCCAACCGGCCGCGCCTGGAGGACCATTCGCCATGGTCCCACGAGGCGCGTCAGGTCGCCTTCACGGTCGCGGTGATCGCGCTGACCGCCAAGCTGGCCAAAGCGGATGGGCAGGTCACCCGCGACGAAGTGGATGCGTTGAAACGCGTCGTGCGCATTCCGCCCGAGGCCTCGGCCCAGGTCGGCGCGATCTTCAATCAGGCCAAGAACGATGCGACGGGCTATGAGCCCTATGCCCGCCAGATCGCGTCGATCATGGCCGGCAACCGGCAGATGCTGGAGGAACTGCTCGCCGCGCTCCTGATGATCGCCCACGCGGACGGGACCTATCATCAGGCCGAACGCGACTACATCGCCTCGGTCGCCCGTATCTTCGGCTTCAGCGCGGCGGACCTGCACCGCATCGAGAGCATGTTTGTCGCCGGAGGCGCCGCACCGGAAATCGACCCCTACGAGATCCTCGGCGTTAAGCCATCAGCCAGCGACCAGGAGGTGAAGTCGGCCTACCGAACCCTGCTGCGTGACAACCATCCCGACGCCATGATGGCGAAAGGCCTGCCGGAAGACTTCATCGAGGTTGCCAACAAAAAGATGGCGGAGATCAACGCCGCCTATGACCGGGTCAAGGCGGAGCGCGGCATCAGCTAGTCGGCGCCGACACCGCTTCGATCAGGCGGGCTTCTTCGCCACGCCGACCATGGCCGGGCGCAGCAGGCGGTCGCCGATGGTGTAGCCGGTGCGCAGAACCTGAACCACGGTGCCCGGTTCGGCGTCGGCGTCTTCGACCTCGAACATCGCTTGATGCAGATTGTGGTCAAACTTCTGGCCCATCGGATCGATCTGCTTGATGCCGTGGCGGTCGAGCACCGCCGCCAACTCCTTGGCGGTCAGGTCGACGCCTTCGATCAAGCCCTTGACCGAGTCGTTGTGGCGGAGGTCGTCGTCCACGGCGTCAAGCGCGCGCGCCATGTTGTCGGCAACACCCAGCATATCCTCGGCAAACTTGGTCACCGCGTACTTGCGGGCGTCGTCGCGGTCGCGTTCGGCGCGTTTCCTGACGTTCTCCGTATCGGCAACCGCGCGCAACAGGCGGTCGGTCAAGTCCGAGACCTGCGCCTCGAGCTCGGCTTCGCGATCGAGTTCGCCAACGTCGTCAAAATCGTCAAACTCTCCGGGCTCTTCGGGCTGCACATCGTTCTCCGGCTCGATCCGACCGTTGTGGTCCGGCTCGTTCTGCGGCGCATCGTCAGGCTTCGCCGCCGGGCCGCCATCGTCGTTGGCCGGGTCGAACATGTTGAGCTTGGGTTCTTGTTTCTTACCGTCGTTCATACGTCGTCGTTCCAAACAGTGTTTCTTGCGTCGCGGGCGATCAGCCCAGCAGGCGGCCGACCACCTTGGCGGTGTAGTCGACCATGGGAATGATACGGGCGTAGTTCATGCGCGTCGGGCCAATGATGCCGAGCGCGCCAACGAACCCGCCGTCGCTGTCGGAGATCGGCGCCACGATCGTCGAGCAGCCGGACAACTGAAAAAGCTCGTTGTCAGCGCCGATGAAAATGCAGACACCGTCCGCATCGTGAGTCAGCTCCAACAGGCGTTCCATATGGCGTGCCTGATCCAGTTTGTCGAACAATTCGCGGATACGCTCGAGGTCGCTGATAACACTGACATCGTTCAAGAGGTTCGCCTGACCTTTGACGATCAGCGTCGACCGGTCCTCGGTGTCATTTTCGCCCGACCAGGTCGCCAAGCCCTCCTCGACCACCTTCTGGGTCAAGGCGTCGAGCTCGGCCTCATCCCGCTGCAGTTCGTTCGTGATCGCGGTGCGCGCGTCGGCCAGAGAACGACCGGCGACCCTGGCGTTCAGGTAGTTACCGGCACGCGTCAGCATTGCCGGCGTGATGCCGGGCGGCAGCTCGATGATGCGGTTCTCGACCGCACCGTCCTCGTGCACGACGACGACCAGGGCGCGGTCGGGCGCCAGCGAGACAAACTCGACCTGGCGGAACGGCGCTTCTTTCTTCGGCGCGATAACGACACCGGCATGGCTGGAGAGGCCCGACAGCAGGCCGGTCGCCTGGCCGACCAGCTCGTCGAACTGGTGACCCGCCTCCTCGCACGCCGCTTCGATCGCGCGCCGTTCATCCGGTGACAGGTCGCCCAGCTGCAGAAGCGCGTCGACATAGAGGCGCAAACCGGTTTCCGTCGGCAGGCGGCCGGCGCTGGTGTGCGGCGATTCCAGGAGGCCGACCTCTTCGAGATCAGCCATCACATTGCGCACGGACGCCGGCGACAACGACGTGGTCAGCCGGCGCGAGATCGTGCGCGAGCCCACGGGTTCGCCGGTTTTGACGTATTCGTCGACGATGATGCGGAAAATCTCCCGCGATCGGTCGTTCAGTTCCTGGATCATCAGCCCAAATTTCGCCTGCTGTTCAGCCGACAACAGCACACCGGTGCGGCGCAGATCATGTAGGGCGACCGCCGCTCAGCGTCAACGACTCACAGAATGAGGCCAGATTGGGTCTTTTCCGTGTGTTTGGCGTCACGCAGCCGCTTTACGTCGGGACGAAACACGCTAGGTTGGCGCGCTTCTCTCGGACCCACAGGACAGATCGCATGAACCGCCCGTCAGGCCGCGCCAAAGACCAGCTGCGCGCCATCGAACTGGAGACCGGCTTTTCCAAACACGCCGAGGGCTCGTGCCTGGCCCGGTTTGGCGACACCCATGTGCTGTGCACGGCCAGTGTCGAAGAACGGGTGCCGCCGTGGCTGCGCGACCAGGGCCGCGGCTGGGTCACCGCCGAGTACGGTATGCTGCCGCGCAGCACCAATACCCGCACCGACCGCGAGGCCGCGCGTGGCAAACAATCCGGGCGGACCCAGGAGATTCAGCGCCTGATCGGGCGCAGCATGCGCGCGGTAACCGACCTCAAGGCACTAGGCGAACGCCAGGTCAGGCTCGACTGCGACGTTATCCAGGCCGATGGCGGCACGCGGACAGCGGCCATTACCGGCGGCTACGTCGCGCTCCATATCGCCATGCGGGGCCTGGTCGATCAGGGTCTGTTGAGCAGTTTGCCGCTGATCGGCCAGGTTGGCGCCATCTCGTGCGGGATCTGGGAAGGCGAGGGCGTGCTCGATCTGGACTATGCGGAAGACAGCACGGCCGAAGCCGACGCCAACTTCGTCATGACCGGCGACAGTGGCCTGGTCGAGGTGCAGGCGACGGCGGAAGCCGATCCCTTCTCGCGCGAAGCGTTTGTCGAGCTGCTCGACCTCGCAACCGCAGGCATCGCCGAGCTGACCACGATCCAGCGCCAAGCGCTCGGAATCTGAGATCATGGCGCTCACCTGGCCCGACCGGCTGGTCATCGCCAGCCACAACGAGGGCAAGGTCGCCGAGATAAGGGAACTGTTGGCGGCGCTGGGTGGCGATGTCGTCTCGGCGGCGGAACTCGGCCTCGACGAACCGGAAGAAACCGGCGACAGCTTCGTCGCCAACGCGCTTTTGAAGGCCCACGCGGCCGTCGAAGGCTCCGGTCTGCCGGTGCTGGCCGACGATTCCGGTCTCGCCGTCGAGGCCCTGGGCGGGGAACCCGGCATCAAGAGCGCTCGCTGGGCCGGACCTGGCCGTGACTTCGGCGCCGCGATGACGCGTGTCGAACACGAGCTTGCCGGTCAGGCCAATCACCGGGCCGCATTCGTGTGCGTCCTCGCGATGGCCTGGCCCGGCGGCGAGTCCCACAGTTTTGAGGGCCGTATCGAGGGCGAGTTGACCTTCCCGCCCCGGGGCGCGCGCGGCTTCGGTTACGACCCCATCTTCATCCCTGACGGCTATGCGATCACCTTCGGCGAGATGGACCCGACGGAGAAAGCCGCCATCAGCCACCGGGCGGTGGCGTTCGCGAAACTGGTCGCCGCATTCGCGACGGTAGCCTGACACCGGCATCGTCCTATAGTGGACCGGCACGACAGGAGGCAGTCGCGCCATGGCTATCCGGTCCTTTACCCCTGACACATCCCAAGACACGATCCTGTCCGCGCTCAACGACGACGGCGTGGTCGTTATTGACCGTTTGTTTTCAGACGACGTCATTGGCCGCCTGATTGATGATGTGCAGCCGGAGCTTGACCGAACGCCGGCGGCCGGCGGCGCGTTCTTCGGCGGCGCGATGAAGCGGGTGCACGCCCTGGCGGCCAAATCATCGGCAGCGGGCGACATCATTGCCGACCCGCTGCTCGGCGCACTGGCCGATGCCGTCCTGCTGGAGAACTGCAAGAACTATCAGGTCCAGGTCCTCGGCGTTCTGCAGGTCTGGTCCGGCGGCAAGCTGCAGCCCCTGCACCGCGACACCGGCGTCTACCAGCCCTATGTCGAGCTTGAGCCGGGCGATAAGGAAATCCTGCTCTCCTTCATCGTCGCTGGCACGGATTTCACCGCCGAGAACGGCGCAACACGGATGGTGCCTGGCAGCCATCTGTGGCCGCACGATCGCACGGCGACCGAGGACGATGTGGTGTTGGCGGAGATGGCCAAGGGGTCGGCCGTGGTCTGGCTGGGATCGCTTCTGCACGGCGCCGGCATCAACCGGACGCAGACGCCGCGCACCGGCGTCGTCTCCGGCTTTTCCGTCGGTTGGCTGCGCCAGGAAGAGAACCAGTATCTCTCATGCCCGCCCGATAAGGCCGCCGATCTGCCGCCGCGGGTTCAGCAGCTTTTGGGCTATCGCGCCCACACGCCCGTACTCGGCTGGTCCGAAGACCGGAACCCCGAGCTCCTGCTGGGGCCACGTAAGGCCAATCACGAGGCCGCCGGCTACGATGAACAGGACCTGCAGAACGTCTAGAGCGCGTCAATCCGCTCTGCCTTTGTTCGCAAATCTAGGTTCGCGCCGCCGGCTCGGTTATGGTTGCGCCGATGACGGCCCTGCCCGCAACGACCCACATGCCCCAGCACGATCCCGATAGTCCCGGCTTCGGCATCTATGTGCATTGGCCGTTCTGTGAATCCAAGTGTCCCTACTGCGACTTCAACAGCCACGTGCGGGATACCATCGATGATGCGCGCTGGGCGCGGGCTTTGGCGACCGAACTCGATACCATGGCGGCCTTGGCACCGGAGCGAACGGTCGACAGCATCTTCTTCGGCGGCGGCACGCCATCGTTGATGACCGTCGCGACGGTCGAAGCGGTCCTGGAGCGCATCGCGCAACACTGGCCGCTTGCCGTCGATATCGAGGTGACGCTTGAGGCCAATCCCGGGTCGGTCGAGGCAGATCGGTTCGCCGGGTATGCCGCGGCCGGCATCAACCGTCTGTCGATCGGCATCCAGGCGCTTGACGACGATGCGCTACGTCTGCTGGGCCGCCAGCACACTGTGGCCGAGGCGCTGCGTGCTCTGGACATCGCTAACGCAAGCGTCGGGCGAACCAGTTTCGACCTGATCTATGCGCGGCCCGGCCAGACGCCCGATCAGTGGCAGGCGGAACTGGCGCGCGCGCTCGACTTCGGCACCGAGCATCTATCGCTCTATCAACTGAGTTTGGAGCAGGGCACGCGCTTCTGGACGCTCGCGCGACGCGGTGAGCTCGTGGTGCCCGACGACGATCACGCCGCCGATCTCTACGAGCTCACCCAGACAATGACCGCGTCGGCCGATCTGCCGGCCTATGAGGTTTCCAATCATGCGCGGCCCGGCGCGGAGAGCCGCCACAATCTCATCTATTGGCTGTCCGGCGATTGGGTCGGCGTCGGACCGGGCGCCCACGGCCGCCTGAGCGATAGCGGCGTCACCGTCGCGCGGCGTCAGGAGAAGGCGCCGGAAACGTGGCTGAGCGCCGTCGAGACACGCGGTGACGGGACGGCTGAAGTCCTGGAGGTCGAACGGCATGAGCGCATTGAGGAGGTCCTGATGATGGGGCTTCGGCTGACTGACGGCCTCTCCGACGCGGCCATGCGCCGGGCGGCCGGTGTGGGACTTGATGATGCGGTCGCACCAACGCGCCGCGCGCGTCTTGTCGCTTCAGGCCATCTGGCAGCGCTGGACGACACACTCCGTCTGACGCCCCAAGGCCGCCCGCTGCTCAACAGCGTGTTACGGGAACTGCTGGTCTAGGCGCCAAAGACGCCTACTTGAGCTCCAGCCAGGACACCACCGGACCCGGGAAGCTGGTCGGCGCTGGGCTGACAATTTTGAAACCGCCCCGTTCGATCTCAACCACGGCCAGGCCGCGTTCGGGCACGCCGTTGGTCTTGAAGCGGAACAGGCCCTCGACACCGCCGAAACCGCGCCAATCGGTCAGGGCGGCATCGCTGAAGTCACCGGAGACGCCATTGCGCATCAACGCCGCCGCCAGCGCCACCGCGTCATAGGTGAGCGTCGCCAGACGGGGCGCCTCTTCGCCATAGGTCTCTTCGAACCGCGCGAAGAACCATTCGCGCCGGTCCGACGGCGTGGTGGCGAACCAGGCGCCGGCCAGGCCGGGCTCGGTCAACAGCGTCGGATCCTCCCAGCTCGATAAACCCAGGATCCGGACGCTGCCGGGATCGACGCCATAGAACGAGAGGTACCCCGCCAGCGTGCGCAGCTCGGCCCCGGACTCGGGCAGAAAGAGCGCGTCAAAATCGAGCGTGCCGGCGATCTCCATCGTCTTCAGCCGTTCGATGGCGGCGCGCGAGACCTCGTCGTTCTGGGCCTGAAGCTCGGCGATCTGCGCGTTCAGCGCGGCGCGGCGGCCATCGTAGCTGGTGAAACCGCGCACCACGTCGGCCAGGTCCTGGGAGGCGGGGTCATAGAACGAGACGCCGACGACCTCGACGCCGTGGGCCAGGGCGGAATCCCTGAGTGCCTGGACCATCTGGGAGCCGAACGAGCCGCCGGGCGCCAGGGTGGCAAAGCGCGTGTAACCCTGCTCGGCGGCATAGCTGACAACCCGGTCGACTTGCTGGAACGGGTCGAGGCCCATGATGTAGGCGCCGTTGATCGCCGCGCGCCGGTCCGACGACAACGAGATCATGTTGATGCCTGCCTGCCGGGCGACCCGAGACACGGCCTCGACATCGGTCGCGAACAGCGGCCCGACGATCAGGTCCGGGTTGGCGGCGACCACGTCGCGGGCTGCGGTTTCGGCGCCCATCGCCGTACCCGCCGTATCACGGACGATCAGCTCCAGGTCGGGACTGTTGATATCGAACAAGGCAAGCGCTGCCGCATCGGCCATTGCCTGGCCCAAGTCCGCATGCGGGCCGGTCAACGGCAGCAACAGCGCAATGCGTTTGACGCCGGGCGCGGCGACGCCATAAGGCGTCAGCTCTTCAGGCGGCAGCGCGTTTTCGTCGACTATCACGACCGGCGGCTCGATCTCGAGCGGCTCGACCACGTCCGGACGCTCGTCGATGGGCGAGGACTCGACCTGGGTCGGCTTGGCTTGACAGGCGGCGAGCGCCATGAAGAGTGCCACACTGACCACAAGCCATGACCAGCCCCGCCAATCCAACCGTTCCACCCCAAAACACACTGCCATGGTGCCCACCATCCCTTTGCTGCGCGAACCTAACGGCGGCGCGCGGCGGAGTAAATCGCCGTTCCATCATACCAAGTTTATCGGCGGAACTGTGGCTTGAGACGCCATGACCACGACCGACAAGCGCCGGCGCGCGGAAGGTTTTGGCCGCTTCGGCGAGGCGATCGCAGTCTGGCTGCTGCGTGTGAAGGGTTATCGGATTGTCGAACGGCGCGCCCGCACACCGGCCGGCGAAATCGATATCCTGGCCAGTCGCGGCCGCGTTCTGGTCGCCGTCGAGGTCAAGGCGCGCCGCGCGCCGGGCGAAGAGCTCGTTACCACCCGCCAGCAACAGCGGGTCGTCCGCGCGCTGGAGAGCTACGTCGCATATCGGCCACAGTTCCAGGGCTTTACTTGGCGTATCGACCTGATCGTTGTCAGACCATGGCGCCTGCCCCGTCACGAGGTTGACGCGTGGCGCGACGATCGATGAATTTTGGGTTATCTTGTAGGTTGTGCGTTCAACCATACCCAAGATATAGACTGTCCGAGGATACAGCGGAAACTTCGGCCATGGTGTTGCGCAGCCTGATCACACTCCTGGTTTCGACGCTGAGCGCGCTTTCGTTGAGCGCTTGCGGGCCTGGCATGTGGATTGGCGCCGGCGCCACGGCAGGTGTGGCCGTCGCCGAGGAACGCTCGATTGGCGATCAAGTCGAGGACACCACCCTCTTCGTCGAGATCAGCGAGCGACTGTTTCGTTACAACGAAGAATTGTTCCAAGAGGTATCCGTTGACGTCACGGAAGGCCGGGTGCTTCTGGCCGGCGTAGTCGACACGCCTGAAGACCGGGTCGACGCGGTACGCCTGACTTGGGAGGTCAAGGGCGTCAAGGAGGTCGCAAACGAGATCCAGGTGACCGAAGGCGGCTTTGCGTACTACGCCGATGACGTCTGGATCTCGACCCAGCTGCGCAACGATCTGCTGTGGGACAAGGATATCGCGTCGATCAACTACAACGTCGAGACCGTCCACGGCGTGATCTACCTTACCGGAATCGCCAAGAGCCAGGCCGAGCTGAACCGGGTGGTCGCCCATGCCCGCACGATCCCGAAGGTGCGCGATGTCGTCAGCTATGTTCGCGTAATCACGCCGGCGCAGTCGACTTGACGTTGCCGTGGGCGCGGCGGCAGGAACGGCAGTTTCTCCTTGATCCAGTTGGATTGGCTTGTGAAGTTGCCTGAAGGTCGCCGTCTAAGCTGCGGCCATTTCGCTGCGTGTGCTGCCTTAACGGGAAACTGACATGAGCCTTGCGGTCGCGATCCAAATGGATCCCATCGAGACCATCGACATCGATGCCGACAGCACCTTTGTCCTGGCGTTGGAAGCGCAGGAACGCGGGCACGGCCTTTACCACTACCTGCCGAGCGATCTGATGTTCCGCGACGGCCGTGTCTCGGCCTATGCGCGCCCGCTGGTGGTGCGTCGCGAAAAGGGCAACCACGCGACGCTCGGCAAGGGGCAGCTGATCGACCTCTCGATCATGGACGTGGTGTTGATGCGCCAGGACCCGCCCTTCGACATGTCCTATATCACCGCAACCCACCTGCTGGAGCACATCCACCCCGACACATTGGTGGTCAACGACCCGGTCCACGTGCGCAACGCGCCGGAGAAACTCTTCATCACCCATTTCGACGGTGTGATGCCGCCGACGCTGATCACGTCGAACGCCGAGGCGGTGCGCGACTTCCGCGCCGATCACAAGGACATCATCGTCAAGCCGCTCTACGGCAATGGCGGCGCCGGTGTATTCCACGTGACGCCGGAAGATGAGAACCTGAACGCGCTGCTGGAAATGTTTACGGCGATGTACCGCGAGCCGGTGATCGTGCAGCAATATCTTCCGGAAGTGCGGGCCGGTGACAAACGCATCATCCTGATCGACGGCAAGGCGGCTGGCGCGATCAACCGGGTGCCGCCGGAAGGCGAAGCCCGCTCGAACATGCATGCTGGTGGCAAACCCCTGGCAGCGACCCTGACCAAACGCGAACGGGAGATCTGCGATGCCATCGCCCCGGCGCTGGTCGAGCGCGGTCTGATCTTTGTCGGCATCGACGTCATCGGCGACTATTTGACCGAGATCAACGTGACGTCACCGACGGGCTTGCAGGAGATCAACCGCTATGACGGTGTGAAGCTGGAAGCGCAGATCTGGGATGCGATCGAGAAGCGGCGCAACGGCCGCTGATCGGAACCTTGGTCAGGACTTGGTCTTGACCACCAGTTCCTGGAGTTCGCCCAGCGCAAGATCGATCGCGTGATCGACCTCGTCAAATAGCGTGCTGGCCGCTGCGGCCTCTGCCGCCTGCGCCGCCTTTTGCAGCTTGTCGCAGAGCGTGGAGGTGGCGACCGCGCCCAGACTGCCGGACACCGATACCAGCATATGAGCGGAGCGGTAGAGCGCGTCGAAGTCGCCACTGGCAAGCGCGGTGCGCATCGCATCGCGGTGATTGTTGGCGTGATCGGTGAAGTCGCGGATGAAGTGGCTGACCTTCTGCCAGCCGATCGCGTCCGCCAGCGACCGCAGGGTCTCGTGGTCCAGAACGGGCGGATCCGATACCTGCATGTCGCCGGCTGTGGTCTTGACTTGGGTTTGGGGGTTGGCGTGAGTCACCGTTGTTCTCTTGGTGGTCAAGACCGCGTCACCCCTTTCATGTGGTGTGGTCATCTTACGCGACCATTGACGGTCGTCACAGTAGGGACATGTTGATGAAAACTTGAGATCGTGTCGGTGCCGGGACCGGCCCACTCCCCACCCGACCACCCACGGCAGCATCCTCGGGTTGGTCGGGTGGGGGAGTGGGCCGGTGATGCCAACTAAGCCGAGAAAGCCTTAGCGGTCTGCGCCGGTCGGTAGCGGCTCCGGGGCGGGCGGTTCGTCAAGCGTCGTTACCGCCTCGGGCGTCGCTTGACTGCGTCTTCGGAAGATGAACACAGCGGGGATGAGTGCTGCGGCCATCAGGCAGGTGGCGAAGAACGCGTTGTTGTAGGCGATCATCACCGACTGACGCTGGATCTCCGCCTCCAACAAGGCGAGCGTGGCGGGGTCGGCAAGGTCCAGGGCACGCTCGACCGGGGCGTATCCGAACAACTGATTAAACGGATGGATCGCCTCGGTCAGGATCGCGTGATTGGTTTGCGAGTCCCGGCTGTGTTTGCCGACGATCGCCGCGACGCCGACCGAACTGCCCAGCTCGAAGACCAGATAGAACAGCGCGTAACCCTGGTCCTGATTGCGTTTGGCAAGGCCGGAGAGCGTCAGCGTGCTGAGCGGCACCCAGATGAAGCTGCCACCAAACCCTTGGACGGCGTTGGTCCACATGACGTCGCTGGTTCGTATCTCGACGGTCCATTGCGCCATGTACCAGGCCGGCACCGCCATCAGCACCAGACCAAAGATGATCATCGAGCGCGGGTTGATCCTATGCGCGATGCGCCCGACCAGGATCAGGCCGAGCAGAATGCCGCCGCCGCGCCACATCATCATCCGTCCGGTTTCGATCGGCGGGTAGCCGCCGATCTGCTGCAACATCAGCGGCATCAGGAAATTGGGCAGCACGATCAGCGCGCCGATCACCGCGATGAAGACCATGCCGGTCATGTAGTTGCGGTCGAGAAACAGCGCGCGGTCGACGAACGGTTTCTTGGCGAACACCGTGTGGACGGCAAACAGGTAAAGCAGGATAAGGGCCGCCATCATCTCGATGATGACCTCGGCGGAATCGAACCAGTCCTGGCGTTCGCCGCGCGCCAGCGCCAGTTGCAGCAGGCTGGCGCCCACGACAAGGGTCGTGAAGCCGACCCAGTCGAAGTGTCTGGTTCTGTCGGCGGGCGTCGACGGTACAAAAATCCAGGCGCCGATCAGGGCGATAATGCCGACCGGGATCGTGATGTAGAAGACCCACGGCCAGCTGTAGTACTCCAACAGGAAACCACCGCCGATCGGACCGGCGACACTGCCCAGCATGACGCCGATACCCCAGATCGAGGTCGCCTGGCCGTGACGTTCCGGCGGGAAGGCATCGACCACGATGGCCTGACCGAGCGGGATCAGCGACGCGCCGACCAGACCCTGGGCGAAGCGCCAGACCGACGCCTCGATCAACGTCTCCGACATGCCGCAACCGACCAGCGAGATCGTGTAACCGGCGGTCGCGAACAGGAAGAGGTTCTTGCGCCCGAAGCGTGCCGAGAACCAACCGGTGCTGGCGGTCATTACCGCCGAGCCGACCATGAAGGCGATCAGGACCCAGGCGATCTGATCGCTTGTGGTCGAGAACGTGCCCTGCATGTGGGGCAAGGCGACCGCCACCACCGTCCAGGTGAAGTCATAGGCAGTGGTCGCCAGTGTCGCGAAGGTGACCAGCAGGACAAAACGTATGCCGGTTGGACGCGCCGGCGCCGCGGGCGCCGCCGGTGCGATGGCTACATCGCTGGCACTCACTGACTCGGCAGGACGTCGGCCAGGACGCCCTGCACGATGCTGCCGAGATCGCGGGTATGGCCGGTGTCGATGCTGACCGTGACGGTCATGCCCGAGCGCAGGCGCGAGAGATCGTGGTCGGGCTCAAGCTCCAGGCGTAGCGGCACGCGCTGCACCACCTTGACCCAATTGCCGGTGGCGTTCTGGGGCGGCAACAGCGCGAACTCCGCGCCCGTGGCCGGACTGATGCCGGCGACCGTGGCGCGCCACTCCACGTCGGGATAGGCATCGACCACAACCGTCGCTTCCTGGCCGGCCTCGACATGGGTCA
Organism: Pseudomonadota bacterium; assembly: GCA_039028155.1. Lineage (NCBI taxonomy): Bacteria > Pseudomonadati > Pseudomonadota > Pseudomonadota bacterium. The sequence goes on along the minus strand of JBCCIS010000002.1, from coordinate 178,363 downwards.
GGTCGACCTCCTTCAGGTTCACCTCGACCCAGGGCGCGCCGTTGGCGACCAGCGCAAACACCGGCTCGCCCGCCTCGACATACTCACCGCCTTCCAGACCGACATCGCTCAACAAGCCGCCAACCGGCGCGGTCACCAGGGTATGGGCAAGATCGAGCGCGGCGCGGTCGCGGGCAGCCAGCGCGCTCATGTAGAGCGGGTGGACCTCCGGCGGCAGGTCGGGGCTGCCGCCCATCTGGGCCAGCACCATGTCGTTCTGCTGCATCAAGACATCGACCTCGCGCCGGGCCATGGCGAGGTCGTGTTCGGCCTCCTCCAGCTTGGCCCGCGCACCGATGCCGTCGGCCTCCAGCGATACCTGGCGTTCGTACTCAAGGGTCAGAAACCGGATGCGCTCGCGCGCCACGTTGATCGCGGCCTCGCCCTGGCGGTACTCGGCGGCGAGCGACTGCAGGCGGTGCTTGATGTTCTCCAGATCCGCCTCGGCCGCCGCCAGGGCGATGCCGAAGGGCTCGGGGTCGATCTCGAACAGCAGTTGGCCTTCCTCGACCGACTGAAAGTCCCTGACAAAGACTTCGGCGACGCGGCCGTCGATCTCGCTGCCGATATGGATGATCTCGGCCTTGATGTATGCGTTTTCGGCGGTGACGTAACGCCCGCCGCTGGCGTAGAGCCAGGCGGCCACCACCAATACCAGCACGGGCACGCCGATCATGAGAATCGCGCGAAGGACAAAACGTTTTGTCCGCGCCACCAACGACATGTGCACTCCGCCCAACCTCTACTCGGCGGACGCCTGGACTGGCGGTCCGGCCGGCGAGGCCCTTTTTTGCTACCTATCGCGAAGCCCAGCCCTTGGCAATCAGCCTTACAGGTAGGGCCCGCGACCCTTACGAGGGGCCAGTTTGGCGCCCCGCGTGTTAACGTCACGTCATGTCCAAACTCAGGGAGACCGACCTTTACCCGCCCGTCAAACAATTTCTGGAGGGCCAGGGATACGAGGTGAAGGCCGAAATCGCCGATAACGACGTGGTCGCGATCCGCGGCGAGGAACCGCCGGTTGTGGTCGAACTGAAGACCGGGTTCACCTTGGCCCTGGTGTTTCAGGGCATCGGTCGCCAGCGGTTGACCGACCAGGTCTACCTCGCCATTCCCGATCCCGGCCGGGTCTCGCACCGCTCGTTATGGGGCCGCCACTACAACGACATCATCAAACTCTGCCGCATGCTGGGTCTGGGCCTGATGACCGTCGGCGCCGGCAAGAAAGGCAACGGCCTGGTCGAGGTCCATCTGGACCCCGGCCCCTACCGGCCGCGCAAAAGCAAGGCGCGTCAGGCGATGCTGCTGGGCGAGTTCCAGCGTCGGGTCGGCGATCCCAATACCGGCGGCAGCACGAGGCGCGGCATCGTCACCGCCTATCGTCAGGACGCCTTGCGCTGCGCCATACACCTCGAAGCGACGGGCCCGTCGAAGGCGAGCGCCGTCGCCGAGGCGACCGGCGTCGAGCGCGCCCGCGACATCCTCTACCGCGATGTCTACGGCTGGTTCCAGCGCGTCGAGCGCGGCGTCTACGACCTCACCCCGGTCGGCACGGAAGGTCTCAAGACCTATGCCGATGCCGTCGCCAAGTTGGCTGGTTCCGACCGTGCGCCTTGATCGGCGCGGTCGTGCTACTGTCGCGATGGTTGCCGAAGCGCGGGGTTCAGCATGAAGGTCGTCACCTACAACATCCAGTACACACGCGGCAAAGATGATCGTTACGACGTCGCGCGCATTGCCGACACCGTAAAGGACGCTGATATCATCGCGCTGCAGGAGGTTAATAGGCACTGGCCCAGAACGAACATGGCCGACCAACCACATGACATCGCGGCGCTGCTGCCGGACCGCTATTGGATCTATGGCCCGGCCTTCGATCTGGATATGAGCGAGGTCCAAGAGGACGGGAACGTTAAAAACCGTCGGCGTCAATTCGGTAACATGCTGCTGTCGCGCTGGCCCATCTTGTCGTCGCGGAACCACCTCATGCCCTACATGGGATCGTCGACCCACGACAATCACCAGTCGACGGCATTGGAAGGCGTCATCGCCGTCGGCGATCGGGCGGTCCGATTTTATTCACTACATTTCTCGCACCTCTCCGAGACAGAACGACTCGCTCAAGCCGATTGGCTTCTCGACTTGAATAAGCGCGTTTGGCTGGAAGGCGGTGTCAAAAGTGATCAACTCAGAAAGTCGTCGAGCGATGATGACTGGTACGTCGCCCCACCGCCGCCCATGCCGTTCGATGCCGTCTACATGGGCGACTTCAACTTCCATGGCGGTGAACCGCAGGACCCGGAGTACCATCGCCTGGTCGGACCGCTTGATCCCGATTACGGGCGCATCGGATTTCGCGACACGCTGGTCGATGCCTGGGTCGCGGCAGGCAATAGCGAGGCAGACGGCATCACTTATCCGGCCAACGACCGTTACAGCAGCACGGATGTCGGCTGGCGGCTCGACTATGTCTTCGTCACGCCGACCCTCGCGCCATCGGTCAAGGCGGCCTGGATTGATAACGCCGCCCAAGGCTCCGACCATCAGCCCATGTGGGCCGAACTCGATCTCTGATAGGCGGCTGCCCTAACGTCCCTGCCAGACCGGCGGGCGTTTTTCGGTGAAGGCGCGTGGGCCCTCCTTGGCGTCTTCGCTTCCGTCGGCGCGCGCCTTTGCCGGCAGGCCACCGGCTTCGCTCAGCTCAAAGGCCGCTTGTGGCGTGAGCGCGCCGGCCTTGGTCACCATCTGCTTCATGGCGGCGACCGACAGCGGCGCTGAGGCGATGATCCGTTCGGCAAGCGCGTGAGCCGTCGGCATGAGGTCACCCTGGGCGACGACATCGCTGACCAGGCCGCAGTGCAGCGCCTCGGCCGCATCAATGCGACGGCCCGTGTAGAGCATATCGACAGCGAGCGCGTGGGGGATCCGCTGGCACAAGCGCGACACCGAGGCCGACGCCACGGTCAGGCCGAGCGTCGCTTCCGACAGGAAAAAGGTAGCGTTGTCGGCGGCGATCATGAAGTCGGCAGCCAGCGCGATCTCGAACCCGCCGGCGACGCACGCGCCGTTGATGGCGGCGATCACCGGCTTTTCCAGATCAAAGCGCGACATCAGTCCGCCGAAGCCGCCGGGGCCATAGTCCTGGTCGGGATCCTCGGCGGTGCCGAGATCCCAGCCGGCTGAAAAGATGCGTTCGCCCGCGCCGGTCAAAATCGCGACGCGCAGATCGGGATCGGCCTGGAACTCGTCGAAGGCTGCCGCCATGGCGCGGCTGGTCTTGGCGTCGATGGCGTTGGCCTTCGGCCGGTCGAGTGTGATGACGAGAACCTGGCCTTGGCGGTCGAGGTGAAGGGATTCGGACATGGCGGGCTCCTGTCGGCGAGATAGGGCAGCGTGAGCGCCATCATTCAACAGCGGCGATCACCCCGTCACGCAGAAACGCCATGGCCCGGCGCGCAGAGTTACGGCCTTCCAAGGCGCTCGCATCGCCGCCGCTATCGCTGGTGACCACGACAACGATGTCGAGATCGCGCACGACAAAAATCATTTGTCCGCCCCAGCCCCAGGCAAAGGCGACCTGGTGGCCGCCGAACGCACGCAGCCACCAGAGATAGCCGTAGCTGTAATCCTCATCTTCCGTCTGGTGAGGCTGCCATGATTCGGCAACCCAGCCAGACAGAACGACCTGTTCACCCTTCCAGAGCCCGCCCTGAAGATAGAGCTGACCGAACGCGGCCATCTCACGCGGCGTGAGATAGAGGTTGTAGCCGCCGGAGTAGACGCCTTGGGGATCACGGCCCCAGTGTTCGGCGGTGATGTCGAGGGGCGCAAAGAGATAGCGGTGGGCAAAGTCACAAGTACTCATGCCCGTGGCGGCGCTCAGCACCGCCGACAGTACGTGGGTCAGGCCGGTGCTGTAGTGGAACGCGCTACCTGGCGTGTCCATCAGTGCCCGGCCCATGATAGCGGCAACCCAATCCTCCTCGGTTTGGATTGCAAACTCCGTCAGGTCCTCTCGCCACGCAAGACCTGCGCTCATGGTCAAGAGGTGGGCAATCGTGATCTGAGCCTTGTCGGCATTACCATCGTCAAAATAGGCGGGGAGAAACTCTGCCACCTTCTGATCGACGCTCTTGATGTAACCCTCGCGGATGGCGATGCCGACGAGCGCCGACAGAATACTCTTCGACGCCGAATGAACGTTGTTGGCATGGTCGGCGGCACTGTTGTCATTGTAGCGCTCGGCGACCAGCTTGCCGTCCCGCACGACGAGCACACTGAACGCCATGGGCACGCTTAGGAGATCATCCATCCCCCGGTTCAGGATGGTCTCGTCCATACCCACATCGCGGGGCGACGCGCTCGCCCACGCAAATGCACCGCGGCGATCCACATAGGTCGGGTTCGACTCGTAAAAGGTCTCGCCGTGACCTGGACGGTCGTAGATCGCCTCACAGTCGACTGTTACCGGCTGAGCATGTGCCGGCGCAGCCGGCTGGACCGCCATGACCACGAGCATGAGAACAAGACCCAAAACTCGTGCGGTCACGTTAGATTTGCCGACATTATCCGCGCAGACAACGATGTGGTCCCCTATAGCAGGCTGCGGCGGTTACGATCGGCCCAGACATAGAGCATGTCGAGGCAGAGCGTGGCGCCGGCCAAGGCGGTGATCTCGCTTTGGTCGTAGGCCGGACAGACCTCGACAAGGTCCATGCCGACCACGTCGAGGTCGACCAGACTGCGGATAATCTGGAGCGCGGCATTGGTGGTCATGCCGCCGATAACCGGCGTGCCGGTGCCCGGCGCAAAGGCGGGGTCAAGACCGTCGATGTCGAAGCTGACATAGACCTTGCGGTCGCCGATCACCTGTTTGATGCACTGGGCTGTCGCGACCGGGCCGTTGTTATTCACCCAGTCGGCGCCCAGCACCTCAAAGGCGTGGCCGTTGCGGTCATAGTCGGTGCGAATGCCGACCTGCACCGAGTGCGCCGGTTCGATCAGACCTTCCTGGACCGCGTGATAGAACATGGTGCCGTGGTTATAGTCCTCACCCTTGTAGGTGTCGGTGTGGGCGTCAAAATGCAGCAACGAGACTGGCCCGTGATGGCGCGCCACCGAGCGCAGCAGCGGCAGGGCGACATAGTGGTCGCCGCCGAAACTCATGACCCGCTTGCCGGCCGCCAGGATGGCGTCGGTACGCCGTTCGACGCCTTCGACCATCGTGGCGGGCACACCGGTCTGACCGTAAATGTCGCCGGCGTCCTCGACCGCCAGCGCCGAGTTCAGCGCGAAGGTCCAGGGCCAGCGCGCCTCCTCAAACGCCAGGTTGGGCGAGACCAATCGTATCGCGCGGGGTCCTTCCCGGGTTCCCGCGCGACCGACGGTCGCAAGGTCAAAGGGAATGCCCTGAACAATGACATCGGCAGTCGACGCCGCGATGTCGGTGCATGACGGAAAGCCCAGGAACGTCGAGAAGAGTTCATAGGCGGGTAGGTCGGCGTCGATTTCGGTCATCGCGGGCGTCCTGGAAGCTGGCTATTGGCCCGCGACCAACCTAGAGCATATCCGCCACGAATTGAATCAGCGGCAATTCGGTTGCACCGCCCGCGCGAACCATCAAACGTGGGGCCCGCCGATCAACCCGGAGTTCGCCATGACCACCGACCTCGACCACTCACGCATCAACGAGCTTCGTTCGCTCTGTGTGCCCGACTGGGCGTGCGGCGTATGGCGGCGCGCGTTCGGCCGCTATCCCGGCCGCGAAGACACGACGACCACGGTGATCTGGATCCAGACGCCGACGCTCTATGCCGATATCCGCGTTGCGGCACCCGATGATCCATCGCCACATGCCCGCGACGAAGGGTTCGCCGGATGGCTCGATGTTGACGACCAGGTGTTCACCTGGCACCGCCCCGTCGACCTGCATCGCCGGCCGGAAGGCGGTGACAAAGGAGCCATGTTCCTGGACAGCGACGTCATGATCGAGGTCGGGCTGCTGACCAACTACATGGAGGAGTACCACCGGATTGACCGGGCCGCATCATGCTTCGCCGCCTCGCGCGGCACCTTCACCACCGCCGGCGGCAAGGTGCGGTTCTCAGGCGATGATCCGGTCGACATCCTGGTGGCGGCCGGCCCTCATGTCATCCATGCCCGCCACGATAGCGCAAGCGCGCTACGTTACGGGCGTTTGGACACCCATGGCGGCATCGTCACCGTCGACCTTGCCGTTGGTGACCCATCGGCCTTCACCCCTTCCGACGATACCTGGACCGTTTGGTCAGACGGCGTCGACGAGGCGACTCATCGCGCTTTGGTGGCATTCACGGCGACCTGATCGATTGATCACGCGGCTCTGCCGCGCAGATAGCGCGCCACAGTGCGTTGAAAGTTGTCGTGGTATTCCTTGTGATAGGGCGTCCACCTGACGTTCTTCAGGTCATAGAGGTTCATGGCCGCGTTGGCCTCGAAGACGACCGGCCGGCCCTCGCGATTGATCGCGAAGTCGATGCCATAGATGTCCAAGGGTGTCTTGGCGAATAGGCTGGCGAACCTCTCGTAGACGTCGAAGCCGAGCGCACCGGACGGATCGGCCAGATACGCCCGTTCCGGTTTGTCGTAGCCCTGTTCGAACCAGACCGCCTCCTGGCGGAAGTCGTTATGGGACTGGTAGTCAACGTGGGTGTTCGCCTTGTCGCCCAGGAACTCGCCGTCAACGATCGATGCGCGGTATTGGCGACCCACCCCATCCTCGTTGCGGCATTCGTGATATTGAATGACGAAATGGTCCTTGCGTCCGATCAGGTTCATTCTGTCGCGCAACCCGTCGGGACCGTCGATCAGATCCATGCCTTCACCGATGTTGGTGTGCGTCGGGCGCAACAGTACCGGCCACGTGAAGTGGGTTTCGATCTCTTCCACGACTGCGTCCAATGTCTTGGCGTCAGCCGACAACGGCCGGGTCTTGGGAAAAATGAAGTCTGTCTCACTCTCGAACTTACGGTAGTTCTCTTCCCGTCCGCATTCGAGAACCCTATCAATCGGATTGACGACAGGAACACCGTCGAAGTTGTCGATAACGGTTTGGTAATGCTCCTGGGTCTCGTCGTGGACGAGTTCCTTGACCGTCAGGTTGTTGACGATGATGTCCGGACGAAGTCCGGATCTCGCCAAACGCTTGGCCGTCCCCGCTGTAACAGGGGCGTGCACCACGCGCAGGTCCGGCGCCGTCAAGTAGGCAATGAAGTTATGCTCCTGGTACTGAGCAAAGTCCGCGCGCATGAAAAACGCCGCGCTGGCAAATTCGGGCACCAGCACGGTCAGGCCCGATCCGTCATCCAGGCCAGTGGGCGCGCGGACGCTGAACGGCTTGAGGTCAAGCGCGCGTTCGACGTCGACCGTGGCACCGGCACTGTCACCCGCGCCACACCGCGCCACTGACAGCAAGGCCATGGTATCGAAGTGGCCGGGCTCGGATTCATCTGCTTCGTGCAGTATGGGCACCGCTTCACCATACCTTTCCAACTGGCAGAGTGCCGCTCCCAGAAGACGCGCATTCGCTGTCTGGGTCATGCCGAGATCGCGCGCCTGCTGCGCCGCCTCCGCCGCTTCCTCCAGTCGGGCGCTCCTCCAATAGAGACCGGCCAGACGATGATGCAGAGGACCGTCGCCACCATGGCGTGACACCACAGCCTCAAGCTTCGCGATCGCGTTCTCGTAATCTGATTGAGCAGCGCAGATATCGGCGAACAAAAGGGCTGCGAACGTGCTCGTGGGAAACCGTGCTGAGAGCTTGTCGACCGCTTTCCTGGCGGCCTCCAGACGGCCGCGTCTAAGATGGACATAGGCCGTCACATAGCCCGCAGCCAAGCTGTCCGCGTGCTTCGAACGCAGTGCCTTCACGACCGTCTCGGCCGCTTGCTCCTTGTTGCCGCGCAATGCCATGTCGATGGCTAGACGCGCGATCTCGGCCCGGTCCGGGTTCTCAACCGCGAGACTCCGCGCGGCCTTCACCGCATCCGCGATCTTGCCACCGGCCTCAAGCTTCAGGACCTCGTCAACACGCAAGAACAACGCAGGCGACGGTGATGATATGGGTTTCGTGCTTCGCTTCTTCGCCATGTAAGCAGATTTCTGTTGCCGGTGCTTGATACTGCGCCCGTTGACTTCAGTCTGTCGACGCCGCGTTCGCTCTGCTGCGCAGATAGTCGACGACCACGTCGTTCAAGAACTGATAGTGGTCCTGCAGGTAGGGCGACCACGCGGCGTTGGCCTTGTTGAACAAGTTCATCGACGCGTTGACCTCGAACACAATGGGACGGCCATCGCGCGTGATGCTGAAATCGAACCCGAAGATGTCGAGTGGTGTGCGCTCGATGATTGGCGCGAAGACGGTCTTGTAATCAAAACCCAGGGCGCTGTCGGGATCGGCAAGGAAAGCCTGTTCGATCTTGTCGAACCCACGCTTCTGCCAGACGGCTTCGCGGCGCAGGTTGTCGTGAGACTGGAAGTCCAAAAAGCTGTTCACGCGATCGACGTAGGCGATATCGCCAATCACCAGGCCACGGTATTGGTGCCCGACACCCTCCAGGCTGCGGCACTCGTGGTACTGGATGATGAGGCAGTTCTTGAGCTCGATCGCCTCGATCTGTTCGCGCAAGGAGTCCGCATTGTCAACGAGACTCATGCCGATGCCTTCGTCCGTGTAGGGCGGGCGAAGCAGAATAGGCCAATCAAACTCTGTCTCGACCAGAGTTAAGACGTCGTCGAACGCCATGACATCGAGATTGACATGGCGCGTCTTCGGAAAGATGAACCCGCTCTCACCTTCGAACCGTCGGCTGTTCTCCACCCGCTCACAATGGATCACGGCCTCAGGTGGATTGACGACAGGTACGTCGCCATAGAGCTCCATGATGTTGCGGTGATGCTGAAGCACCGCGTCGTCAAAAATCTCGCCGACGACAACATTGTTGACGATGACATCCGGATGCAGTTCCGACGCTGCCAGGCGCGACACGCTATTCGACGTCACCGGCGTATGCGCGATGCGCAAGCCCGGCGATGCGAGATAGGAGATGAAGTTCTGCAGATGGTAGTTGGCGAAGTCGCTGCGTACATAGAGCGCCGGGCTACCGTTCTCCAGCGCAAGCACGGTAAACGGTCGCTGGCCATCGGCCGATGGCGTTTCCCTGATGCTGAACGGTTGAAGGTCCAGCGCGCGCTCGACATCCGCCATCGCGCCATCGACGTCGGCCATGCCGACACGCGCGACTGACAAAAGCGCCAGGGTCTCGAAGTGGTCGGGATCGACGGCATGGGCTTCACGCAAAACATCGACGGCTTCGTCGTGCCGGTTCAGCTGGCTGAGCGCCGCGCCGAGCAGGCGCGTGTTGGCTGCGGCGTCGAGGCCCAGATCCTTTGCCTGCCGCGCGAACGTGACAACCTCCTCGAACTCGCCGGTACGCCAACAGAGACCGGCGAGCTGCTGGTGGATCCGAGCATCCTGACGATGGTGCTGCAGCACGGCCTTGAGAACGTCGATCGCCCCGGCCCAATCGTCCTGTGCGGTAGCAATCTCCGCCAGCAACTGTGCGCCACGCAGGTTCGTCGGAAAACGTTCGATAAGATCCGCGGCCGCCTTGCGCGCCGCGGTTACGCGGTCACGTCGAAAGTGGACATAGGTCGCCGCATAAGCGGCCGCGAGACTATTGGAGCTCTTCGCCCGCAGTGTCTTGACGAGGGTGTCGGCGGCTTGACGTCTGTTGGCGCGCAGTGCGACGTCGATGGCCAGGCGCGCGGCTTCGGCCCGGTCTGGGACTTGCAACGCCAGATGGCGCGATGCGGCAAGCGCGGACGTAACATCACCTGCCTGTTCCAGCCGGCTCACGTCGTTCATGCGCGCAAACAGCTCGTGCGGCTGCAGTGTTTGCTGTGGCGAAGGTTTGGCCTTTTCAGCACGTCTTCTGGCCATATCTGCGTCAACCCTATTCGGCGGCACCGATCCAGTTGGCCGCCGCCCGCTCACCGAAGACCTATCGTGCCGCGCACTATAGGTCACGTTCAGTGACCGTTCCCCCAGGAAGGTCGGCTTACCCCCTATGACCTGGGGTGCGATCAAATCGCTGGACGCGCGCGCGCAACCCGCTAGCCTCTCGTCATGGTTGCGCACGTGACGACGGTGGCCCTGGCGGGCATCCAAGCGGTGCCGGTGGAGGTCCAGGTCTCCGTTGCCGGCGGCATGCCGTCCTTTGCCATCGTCGGGCTGGCCGATAAGGCGGTCGCGGAGAGTCGGGAGAGGGTGCGCGCCGCGCTTGGCGCCGTCGCGTTGGCGCTGCCGCCCAAACGCATCACCGTCAACCTGGCGCCGGCCGATCTGGTCAAGGAAGGCAGCCACTACGATCTGCCCATCGCCGTCGGCCTGATGGTCGCCCTGGGCGCCTTGCCCGCCGATGCCGCGGAGGAACATCTGGTCCTCGGCGAACTGGGTTTGGATGGGCGGATCAGCCCAGTCGCCGGCGTGCTGCCCGCCGCCATCGCCGCCGGCCGGGTCGAGAAGAACCTGATCTGCCCGGCAGCCAACGGCTCGGAAGCCGCCTGGGCAGGGGCCGTCGACGTCGTCGCGCCCGATCACCTGCTGGCCCTGGTCAATCACCTCAAGGGCAACCAGGTTCTGGCGCCGCCGGAACCCCGGCTTGCCGACGACACGGTCGACGTCCCCGACCTCATCGACGTCAAAGGCCAGGAGACGGCCAAGCGGGCGCTGGAGGTTGCGGCTGCCGGCGGCCACAACCTCTTGATGATCGGCCCGCCGGGCGCCGGCAAGTCGATGCTGGCCCAGCGCCTTGCCGGCATTCTGCCGCCGCTGGCCCCGGAAGAGGCGTTGGAAACCAGCCTGATAGCCTCGGTCGCCGGTGAACTGGCGGGCGGGCGTGTCAGCCGGCGCCGGCCATTCCGCGATCCCCACCATTCCGCCAGCATGGCGGCGCTGGTCGGCGGCGGCTTGAAGGCCAAGCCGGGCGAGGCGGCGCTGGCCCATAACGGCGTTTTGTTCCTGGACGAGCTGCCGGAGTTCCAGCGCCAGGTCCTGGACGCGCTGCGCCAGCCGGTCGAGACCGGCCAGTGCGTGGTCGCGCGCGCCAACCATCACGTCACCTACCCCGCGCGGTTCCAGCTGATCGCCGCCATGAACCCCTGCCGCTGCGGCACCGGCATCAACTGCACGCGCGGGCCGCGTTGCGCCGCTGAGTATCAGGCGCGCATCTCCGGTCCCATGCTCGACCGCATCGATCTCTATGTCGAGGTGGCGGAGGTCGCCGCCGCCGACCTCGCCCTGCCGCCGCCCGCCGAAGGCTCGGCCGAGGTCGCCCGCCGCGTCGCCGCCGCGCGCGCCATTCAGGCCAGCCGTTACGCCGACACACCGGAGGTCCGCGTCAACGCGCGCGCCGACGGTCAAGTGTTGGAAGCTGCCGCCAAGCCCGACGACGCGGGCCAGCAGCTCTTGAGCGAGGCCACCGACCGCCTGCGCCTATCCGCGCGCGGCTACCACCGCGTCCTGCGCGTCGCGCGCACCATCGCCGACCTGGCCGGCGCCGATCGGGTCGGCCGCGTGCATCTGGCCGAAGCGCTCAGCTACCGGCGTATTGTGCAGGAGCGGTAGAGCGGTTTGGGCGCCGTCACGGCGCAGGCTTCTTCTTGCGTGGCGGCAGCGTGAACGTGAGCCCGACGGCCAGCGCCACGACGGCGATCCAGACATGGGCGTCGTGCCGCTCGCCGAAGATGACCCAGCCCCAGGCAATGCCGGCGAAGAGCGAGATATAGAGGCTGAAGTTCACAAGCACGCCGCCGGTGCGGCTGATAATGAGGAAGTAGAGCAACACCTCGACGAGCAGGCAGGCGGCGACAACCAGGATGGCGAGTTGGCCGATCGGCCATTCGGGGTCCCACGGTATGGGTTCGCCGAGGACGAGGTGAATCGGCAGCATCGTGAGCAGCGCGACGACCGACTGACCGGCCGCGACCTGCATGGGTGTCAGGTTCTTCGGCCATGCGACCGAGACGTAGACGGACTCGATGCCATAGGTGAGCGGCACAACAAAGACGACCAGCAACCAGATGACGTTGCCCCATTGCGGCAGCTGGCTCTCCGGCACCAGAACCAACAGGGCGGCGGCCATGCCCAGCAGGACGGCGGTCGCGCGCCGCCAGGAGACGTGCTCGCTGCGCAACGCCAGCGCACACGCCACCGACACAACCGGTGTGAACGACGCGATTAACGTCATGATGCCCGCGGGCACATAGGGCGCAGCCCACAGTGCCGCCAGGAGCGGCAGCACGTAGCCCAGCATCGCGATCACGAACAGAAATACGACGACCTCGCGTGTCGGCCGAAACCATGTTCGCTGGATCGTGACGATCGCCGAAAAGACGAGGGCGACAAGGGCAAGGGTGATCAGCAACACGCCGGTACCGGGAAAACCAGCCTCGGCGGCAAGCTTCAGCATCGAGAACTCGAGCCCCCAGGCCGCCCCCATCAACAGCAGCAACCCGATGGTTGCGAGCGAGGCTGGCCCGCTGCGTTGCGCTTTCACGGGTCACAAATCCCGTACGCCGTCACGCCGCCCCGCGCGGCGGTCAGGCCATGGGGGGCGCCGCAGTCGACGCCACGCGTTCAACCATCGACGGCGTCTAGCTCGCCGTCGCGCCGGCTCCGGTGCGCAGTTCGCTGATGAGTTCGTCCGGCAGATCGTTCTCGCCGTAATCCTCAAGCGGCTTCTTCGAGTGAAAGGTCTCCCACACGACGCCTTGCGGATCGGAGACCCAAACCTTGGTCTGCTCGGCGTAACCGCAATTGGATTCGTTATCGTCCTTGGCCAGATAGCCTGCATCGCGCAGACGCGCGCCGGCTTCAGCAACATCGGTGTCGCTCTCAACCTGGATACCGACATGATCGATCCCCGGGGCAGGACCCTGCACATTGATGTTAAAGTTGACGCGCGGATCATCAAGCATCCAGCGCGCGTAGCCGTCCTTCAGCAGCGTCGGTTCGGCATCAAAGAAATCGGTGTAAAACTTGAGCGACTTATCGAAGTCTTCAACGACAACACCCATGTGGATTCGTTTCATGTCACGGTCCTCTCTTTGCTGATGATGACGACGGGCAAGGCCATCTATGAGTTCTTCGATTTTTTCGGTGCGCAGCCGTAGCGCGCACCTTCCGTATCGTCGGGCGCGTAGGCGGGATCCTCGAAGCAACACTCGTGAAGCAGAAACGCGGCGAGTGATTCGATACGGGCGAAGTTGGCGCGGTTGACAACCGTGCGGCCCGACTTCTCCTGCTCGACCAATCCTGCGGACGTTAAGAAGCGCAGGTGGTGCGACAGCGTCGAGCCTGGCATGCCCAGTCGGTTTTGGATGACGCCGATTGACAAACCGTCCTCGCCGGCGCGGATAAGGTCTCTTAGGACCTCCAGCCGCGGCTCCGAGCCTGCGGCCGCAAACGCCTGCGCGGCCTCTTCAAGGGAGAGCTCGTCGTCGCGGGTCGACAGGTGGCGCAGCTTCGCCCATTGGTCAGCCAGAGCACCCATTGCCTCAGTCCCTAACCGCAGCCACAGCCGCGTTTGCCGGAGATAACCTCGCTCCAATCGCCAATGACGTCATGCGTCCAGCAGTCGTCCGCGCCCGCCGCTTCTCGCATCACCAGCGCCAGGATATAGGCGAGGTCATACTCGTTCGCGCCGGCATCAATCGCGCCTTTGAAATGCTTGAGCACACAAGGCTGCGATCGCGCCTTGACCGACAGAGCGAAGCGGATCAGCTCATCCGTCTTGTCGTCGATAGTCCGGTGTTCGTCATAGACCTTGTCGAGTTCGCTGAGCGCACTGGTGAACGCAGGGAAGTGCTGGGACAGAAATGACATTTGTGGAGACCTCTGCTTATCAATGGTGTTCAAGATCGCGGCCCGGACAGGCAGTGCAGCGCGCAAACGCCTACTTCCAGCCGAACCAATGTTTGCTGCCGAACGGATGCACGCGGAAGCCTACGCGCCGAACTGTGATCGACGAGACATCGTCTTTGGCCAATTCGATCTCGGTCGACATCAACTCGTCGGTCGAGAATTGATGACCGGCCTTTGCACCCAGCGCCACGATGTCGTCCGGCGAGGTTGCGGTGCGGATCGCTTCCTTGATCTCATTATCGTCGCGGGCCTGCGCGACAAACGCTTTCAAGCTTTCCACCGTCATGGCCTAACCTTTGGCAAACCAGCCGTTGTCGACATAAAGCGCTGTGCCGTTGACAAAACTGGCCTCGTCCGACGCCAGGAACAGGGCAGCAGCTGCCACTTCATCGGGGTCGCAGATTCGAATCTGTGAATCAGCAAGCGACGCGTCTTCCCAAGTCTCGCCTAGCGCATCCAGTTCTTTGATCTCGCGCAGACCGTGCGCCGTTTCGACAAAGCCCGGACACACGGCGTTGCAACGAATGCCCTGTGTGCGGTACTCGCTGGAGATCGATCGCGCCAGCTGCAGAACGGCGCCTTTCGACACGCAGTAGACGCTCTCCAGGGCGAACCCCTTCTCGCCACCGATCGACGACGTGATAACGATCGAGCCGTGCGTACCGGTGCGTAAGAAGTGCCGAATGGCTTCGCGGCAGCTCAGAAACGACGACTTGGCGTTTATCGCCATCAGGCGGTCATAGTCGGCCTCATCGGTCTCGTGGAGCGGTTGGACGATGATCGTCCCGGCGTGACTGAAAAGAACGCCTATCTCACCAAACGTCGCTACGGCGGCGTCGAAACCGTGTGTGACGTCGTCGGCATTGGACACATCGGCTTCAACGAACGTGGCCTGGCCGCCGCTCTGCTCGATGTCCGCGACTGTCGCGCGACCGTCATCGGCCTGCACGTCAAGGATGGTCACTGCAGCGCCCTCCTTCGCGAACAGCAGGGATGCAGCGCGGCCCATGCCGGCGGCGCCGCCGGTGATGACGGCGTTCTTGCCCGCCAGTCTTCCATTATCTTGAACGTTCGCCATGCCCGGCTCTCGGTTGTCGTGGGTTTGCCTACATCACGTCCAGCAGATGTTCGCGGTCTTCGCCGTAGTCCTGCTCATCGTGGCCGTGCGTAAAGAACGCTTCCCACTTCTCCCCGGCCGGGCCCTTGACCCACGCCTTCTCCATGCTGGCGTAGCAGCAGGTGGTGTTTTCCAGATCCAGATAGGGGCGCCCCGACTCGCGCATGCGGTTCGCAATGGTTTTCAGCTCGTCTTCGGACTCAGCCTGAATGCCCAAATGGTCGACGCGGACGTCGTTGCCCAAGGCTTCGACGACGAAGTTGACGTTCGGGTCGTCGACGTCCCACTTCGCGTAGCTGTCCTTGGATATGGTCGGTTCTTGGCCGAACAGTCCCGAATAGAAGTCGACGGCCTTGTCGAACTCTTCAACCTGCATGGAAATGTGCAGTTTCATGGTCGCTTCTCCCGCGATGACAGGTCTGCCGTTACCGAATACCGGATCTCTATGTATCTAGATATCTAGTGATATAGAGAGAGTCAAGAGCTTTCGAGTCAAGCGCCCGGCTGACGGCCAATGATGCTGAAACAGTAGGCGCCAAACCGCGCCACTGGTTACCGCGGACTAAAACCCCGTCAACTCTTCGGCATCGAACGGTTGCTTCGGTTTGCCGCCCACGATCGTCTTCAAGATGTCGTTCATGGTGTTGGCATCGTTGTCGAAGCCGCCATGGGTCGTACTGGCGCTTTTTTTGCCGTCGCCATCGGAATAGATGAACGTCGGCACCCGCTTGCCGCGCAGTCTCTTTGAATAGACCCGCATGCCCAGGACCGGTTTCTCGCGTGACCTTTCGAGCGCGCGGGAGACGAGGAAGAGCAACGACTTGCGATAGGCCGAGGCGACCGTGTCGTCCTCTTCCAGCTTCTCGCTCAGGTTATAGACCTTCATGACCGGTAGGCGTACGCGACCGGCGTCGCCGCCGCCGAGCCGCGGCCGGAAGTGTTCCTTATAGAAGTCGATCGTGCAGGCCGGCGCCATCAGGCTGCACGAGGCGACGATGTCGGGACGCCCCAGGCGGTCTAGGGCGTCCAGCAGATGGCCGAGTAGGATACCGCCGGTGCTGTGGCCGACCAGGTGGATCGACTTGCCCGTGTCCGCGAGTGCCGTTGCGAACGCGGTGATCGCATCGCTGCCGTCGCCGCCGACCTCGAACGGCAAACGGGCGTCGCGCTTCATCTCTTCCCAGATCGGCGTGACCGGCTTTCGCGCCATGTCTTCGATGATGCCGTCCCAGAAGTCGGAGAAGCCGCCCACCCGTTTCTCGGCAAGACCCAGGGCCCGCTTCACCACGTCCTTCACCTCCTCGACCAGGCCCGTGTCGTACATGATGTGATAGGGATAGATGCCGTTGCGCTTGAATCCGTCCTTCAGCGCGCGCACCCGTCGCGCCGAGGCTTCCGGGCTGTTGAGGCCGCCATGGGCATAGATCATCAGGTGGCCGTACTTGTCGTTTTCCGCCGACGCCAGACGTTCCGCGGTTTGGCGGACATCGTCACTGTTGCTCCAATAGTCGCCTTTGGGCTTGTAATGGCCGTCGTCAAAATGGACGAAGTGGCCGGCGATCTCGTGGCGTTCCGGCGCCGGGCTCTTGGCCTCCTCGGCGGCGCCGGGCAGCTGCTCGCGGCTTGGCTGCAGGTTGAAGATCTGCGCCGTCGGCAGAGCCAGACGGAAGACCCAGCCGTCCATGATGCTGGCAAGCCAATCCTCATAGAGCCAGAGCGCAAACCCCTTATCGCCCCAATCGGGCCCCCACGAGTTCTGTACGATGAAACCGTCGGCCATGTAGCCGACGATGGCGAAGGCGTGGCCGCCGGTCTCGTTGCGGCTTGGCTTGATCAGCGCCAGTTTCTTGCCGTCCTCCGATCGTGGCCGGTTCCAGCCGCTGTGCACCTTGGCGGATACATAGACGGCACCGACTTCATTGATCGCGGCGTGGTAGTCGGTGATCTCCGGCCTGAGGCGGTAATAGGCGCCGAGCGTGTTGTGGCGCGCCTCGCGCGCGCGCTGGACGGTTAAGCGGTTGTCGGCGGTACCCGCTGCATAGGGCCAGCTTCGTTCGCTGCACACGCCCATGTTCATCCAGCCGCGTATGGCGCCGCGGCAGCTTGACCCCGCATAGTCCTCGCCGGGCCAGGCGTCGTGCTTCTTGGCCATTTCGTAGAGCATCCGCGCGCTTGCCTTGAAGCTGGGCGTGCCGCGGCGCTTGTTCAGCAGGTTGATCACCGCGGCAAGCCCGAAACCCGTACAGGCGCCTTCGCGACCTTGATCAAGAACCAGCCTGGGCTCCCGGTTGTCGACCGTGGGATCCAGTTTCACCAGGGCCGGCTCATACATGCGATCCCTAATGTCAGGGAGATCGCCATAAACATTGAGAATGCGCCGCGTGTTGGCGGCCGTCATCGTCGGTTGTTTCTGCTGCGCCATCGGAACCCCCCAATCTTTCGGATGTCACAGTCCGACTCTACGCCTCCAGGCAGATCCGGTTAAGCGCACATGAAAAGATTGTTGCAACTGAGACCCGCAACCAGCCCACGCCGGACCAAATCGACCCCTTCCTTGTACGCTAGAGCGGTTTGAGCGCTGTCGCGTAAAGGACATCGGTGGTGACCTTGTCGATGGCGCGTTCGCGGATCTTGCTGAGGTTGACCTCTTTGACGCGCTCGACCTCGGCAGCCGTCATCTGCTCGACGGTCCAGCGGAACCCGGCACCCAGTATCAAGGTCCACCAGTCCTCTGGGCAGGTCAGCGGTTGGTGGCCGTCTTCGGCGACGACCAGGCCACCGGGGATGTCCGCCTTGTTCATCATGGCGAGCAGCGTCTCCGGCTCGACGATGGAGTCCCAGGGATTGAAGCTGCGGGCGAGGTCGGGCCGAACTTCGCTGATGCTCTGCCACCAGATCGACGCGCCCGGTTCGACGAAACCTCTGGCCCAGGTCGTTATCGCGAGCGTGCCGCCCGGGCGCACAAGACGCCATAGCGCGCTTGCCTGGCGCGCGATATCGGGCACGAAGAAGATCGAGAAGGCACTGACGACCGCATCGAAGCTCTCGTCGTCGAAGGCGAGCGAGGTCATGTCGCCGTAACAAAACGTCGCCTGACCGAGGCCGCGCCAGCGCGCCTTGGTACGCGCCTTGTCCAGCAACCGATCGGCGACATCGACGCCGATCACCCGGCCGCTTGGTCCGACCCTCTCGGCCGCCGGAATGGCTGATGCGCCGGAACCGCATCCGACGTCGAGCACGCGAGCGCCCGGCTTCAAACTGATCCGATCGACGGTGCGGCGCCCGTAACGGTCCCAGAACGCCAGCGGCGTATCATCGAAGTGATCGGCGGCGGCGTTATAGGTGGCGGCCGACCTTGCGCGAGCCGCCTCATAGGGGTTCTGCATCGTGTTGTCCTCTTATCGAGCGAGGTTGGTGGGGCCCGGCCGCCATGACAGGACCGGGCCCCATCCCTTCCGGTGGCGTTCGTCACCCCTCGGCCTCGACGACCACGGGCAGATCGCCCGCCGTGCCCCATTCGGCCCAGGAGCGGTCGTAGCTGCGCACCTGGGGGAATCCGAGCAAACGCAGGGTAAAGTATGTGTGACCGGCCGCCTTGCCATTCTGACAATGGACCGCGACCACCGTGTCCTCGGTAACGCCATGCGCGGCGAAATGCGCGATCAGCTCGTCGGCGGACCGCATGACACCGTCGTCGGTCAGGTTCTGTTTCCACGGAATGTTCTGCGCCCAGGGAATGTGACCCTTGGCGTAAGCGGAAACCGGCCTGACATCGATCACCACGACATCGTCATCATCGCGATGGGACAAGAGCCAGTCGGCGGTCGCAATGCGGCGCGGTGTCAACGTGACGGCAAAGGTTGCGCTTTGGACGTCGGGTGTCTCGGTGCTGACCGCATAACCCTCGCCGAACCACTTGGGCCAGCCACCGTTGAGGACGGCGACGTCGCGGTGACCGAGGTATTCCAGCATCCAAAACAGCCGTGAGGCATGAAAACCGCCGTTGTCGTCATAGAGGATGACGCGGCTGTCTTTGTCGATGCCACGCGCGCCCAGCATGACCGCCAGCGTCGCCGCGTCATAAAGCGCGCCGTCGACATGGCTCGACGGATCGATGACATCGTCGGCGCTCAGATGGATGGCGCCTGGGATATGGCCGTCGGCATAGTCCTCGGCCGGCCTTACATCGATGATGCGTAGATTGTCTGTAACGCCAAGACCCGGCTCGTTGAGCAGGATGGCCAGATCGCCGGTCTCGACCAGCAGGTGGCCGTTGGCGTAGCCGTCGGCCAGCGGCGCGCGTATGCCCCAGCCCGCCACCAAAAGGACGGCAAGGAACAAACGACCGAAGGCGCGTCTATAGGGTGTCATGGGATTTCCCTCCTTCTCCCAAGTGCCGGTTCAAGCCGGCTGCGCGACGACGCGCATGTAGGGTTTCTTGGCGTCCCAGCCTTCGGGGAACTTTTTCTTGGCTTCCTCGTCGGAGACTGCCGGGACGATGATGACGTCTTCGCCCGGCTGCCAGTTCACCGGCGTCGCCACCTGATGGCGGGCGGTCAGCTGGAGAGAATCGATGACGCGCAGGACCTCATCGAAGTTGCGGCCTGTGCTCATCGGGTAGGCGATCATCAGTTTGATGCGTTTGTCGGGACCGATCACGTAAACGTTACGAACCGTCTGGTTGTCGGCGGCTGTTCGGCCCTTCGACGACTTCCCGGCGTCTTCGGGCAGCATGTCGTAGAGCTTCGCAATATCGAGACCGTGATCTCCGATGATCGGAAAGTTCGGCGCATGTCCCGTTAGATCCTTGATGTCGTTGGCCCAGCCCTCGTGGTCGGCGACCGTGTCGACGCTGAGACCGATGATCTTGCAGTCGCGTTTGTCGAACTCGTCCTTGTGGCTGGCGACATGGCCAAGCTCGGTCGAGCAGACCGGCGTGAAGTCCTTGGGGTGCGAAAACAGCACCGCCCAGGAATCGCCGATCCAGTCATGAAAGCGGATCTCGCCTTCGGTCGTCTCGGCAACAAAGTCCGGTGCGAAACTTCCAATTCTAAGAGTCATTTCCATCTACTCCTGTTTAGAGGTTGGACCCGACACCGGTCGTGGTCGCCGGTTCGTGTCGAATGGCGGGTAGATGGGAAGCCTTGTCCCAGGCCGCTTGGCGGCAACCTGGAGATTGCATGGAGAAATCGTGGATTCTTGCTATAACCCGCACATTCCGCCTGATCGGACGCTAGATGGTCTCGATCAGCGCCGCCGCGGCGCGCCGGAAAGATGATTTGCCATGAAGTTCGTTTTTGACGGATGCGTGATCGACACGGACGCCTACGAAGTGCGCCGTGATGGCGACCGTGTCCATGTCGAGCCGCAGGTCTTGGATCTGCTAATCCTGTTGGTCGAGAACCGCGACCGCCTGGTCAGCAAAAGCGAGATCATCGACAAGGTCTGGAACGGCCGCACGGTGTCGGAGACGGCACTGACCAGCCGCGTCAAGTCCGCGCGTCGCGCGATCGGTGACGACGGCACGACCCAGCGCTTTATCCGTACCATCAAAGGGCGCGGTTTCCGTTTTGTCGGCACCATCGATAACGACGTCCCCCACGGGCCGGCCATCATGCCGGCCAGCCCCGTGCAAAAACCGTCGCTGGCGGTTCTGCCGTTCGACACCATGGGCGGTGACCCCGAGCAACGTTACTTCAGCGACGGCATCGTCGAAGACCTGATCACCGAGTTGTCGCGATCGCAGTGCATCACCATTGCGTCGCGCGGCGCATCGTTCGTCTACCGCGATAACGACGTCGACATGAGCGAGGTCGGCAACGCCTTGGGCGTCGACTTCGTGCTCGAAGGCAGCCTGCGCCGCATAGGCGAGCGGATCCGTATCACAGTCCAGTTGATTGAGGCCGCCAACGGCCATCATCTGTGGGCCGAACGCTACGATCGTACGTTGACCGAGATCTTCGATATTCAAGACGAGATCGTCGCCACCATCGTCACCACGCTCTCGGGCGAACTCGCGACCGCGGCACTCGGCCAGGCGCATCAGCGGATGCCGGGCGATTGGCGTGCCTATGATCACTACCTCGTCGCGCGCCACGCCTCGCAGCAGGCACGCACCCTGAAGAACCTGATGACGGTCAAGGCCGCCGCCGAACGTGCGATCGCGATCGACCCGCACTACGCACCTGGTCTGGGCATGCTGGCCAACGCAACGCGCTGGCTTGCCACGCTGACCTGTTTCGGCGACACCGCAGCGATCACCGAGACGTTCCGGCGCGCGCATGCGCTTGCCGAGAAGGCCTACGACATCGAACCGACCGACGCCCAGACTCTGCGCGCGCTCGGCTGGTGTCACATCCTGGATCGCGACTATGCTGAGGCAGAGCGCTGCCTGCAGCGCGCGTACGCCATCAACCCGCACGACGGCGACGTCATCATGGGTTGGGTCACAGCACTCGTTTATCTGGGGCGGCCTGGCGAAGCGCTGGCGCTGGCGCAACAAACCATCCGCCGACTGACCACGTTTCCCGATTACTTCCTGTTCGACCTGGGCGAGGCGCTATTCTTCGCCGGCGAGCCCGAAGCCGCCGCGGCGACATTCGAGTCGATCCCGGAGGATCAGCACGACGAGAACATCACCGTGGTCGTCGCTGCCTTCGCCCATGCCGGCCGATTGTCCAGCGTCGCGCCCTATCGCGACCGCTATGTTCGCGAACTCGAAACACTTTGGGCCGGTGATCCGGCAACCGCCCTGAGCGAACGCATCAACTGGGACTTCCAGTATCGCCACGTCTACCGGCGCATGAAGGATGTCGAGCTACTGCGCGGCGGCCTGCGCAAGGCGGGGTTGCCGGCGTGACACCGCTCGGTCGCGCTGTCACCGAGCCCGCGATGTCGACAGGTAGTGCCTTTCGGACAGGCCGGCCTAATCTACGCTAACCGTCAAACTGCGCCTTGCGCCACTTGAGCGCCGCCCGCAGGCCGTCCTTCTGGGTAATCGCTTCGAACTCGCGGCGAATGTCGGTGTGGATGGCATAAAGCGGTGCGTATCCCTCGACGCTGCCGTGCATGGCATTGTCGAACCCGGCGGCCTCCGCGCCACGGTTCAACACGCGTTTCATGGTCGAGAGCGTTTCCGCGCCAATCAGGCTCAGGCGTTTCGCGTAGGCCATGGTGGCATCCTGCAGTTCATCGAGCGGCACCACCTTGTTGACCATGCCGATATCGAGCGCGCGTTTCGCATCAATGAGGTCGCCGAAATAGAGCAGCTCGCGTGCGCGTTTGTAGCCGATCAGCCACGGCATCACCGCGACAGGCCCGGGTTCGGAGAAGCGCGACTCCGGCTCACCGAACAAGCAGTCATCGGCCGAGATCGTGAGGTCGCAGAACATGGCGAACTGGCAGCCGCCGCCCAGCGTGTGACCCTGAACCGATGCAACAACCGGCTTACTGAGATGCCAGGGCAGCATCTCAAAGGCCAGGCATTCGTCCAGCAGGGCCTGCCATTGCAGGGCGTCCTGGTCGGATACGTCGTCACCGACTTCATCCGCGCCGATGTCGTAACCGACGCAGAAGCTGCGCCCTTCGCCGCGCAGCACGACAACAGAGACGGCGTCATCCTCGTCGGCGCGCAAGAAGGCCTCCTTCGCTTCCGCGCGCACCGCCGCGTTGATGGCGTTCAGCTTCTCCGGCCGGTTCAGGGCGATAACGGCGATCGAACCATCGGTGTCATAGGTCACGCACGCTTCGGCCATGGGAACCTCTCAACGGATGTCATTGCTGGTGGCACACAGTGTCAGCCCCGTCCGACCAACGGCATCTTTGTCGCCATGACGGTCATGAAGAGGACGTTGGAAGCCAGGGGCAGGCCGGCCATGTAGCCCACCGCTTGGGCCACATGCTCCACGTCCATGCGCGGCTCCGGCATGATGTCGCCATTGGGTTGCGGCATGCCGGCGACCATATCGTCCGTCATCTCGGTCGCCGCGTTGCCGATATCGATCTGGCCGCACGCGATATCGTAGGGACGCCCGTCCAGCGCGATCGATTTGGTCAAACCGGTGATCGCGTGTTTCGTCGCTGTATAGGCCGCCGACATGGGTCGCGGCCGGTCCGCCGAGATCGAGCCGTTGTTGATGATTCGCCCGCCCATCGGCGTCTGGCGTTTCATCATGCCGAAGGCATGGCGCGCGCACAGGAACGAACCTGTCAGGTTGACGTCGACGACGGCTTGCCAGACCTCATCAGTGAGTTCGTCAAACTCGACCTCGGCTGCACCCATGCCGGCATTGTTGAAGAGCACGTCAAGTCGACCGAACGTCTCTTGCGTTTTATCGAACAACGCGCGGACGGAGTCGGGCTTGCCGACATCGGTGGGCACCGCCAGGCATCGAACGCCTGCGGCTTCGATCTCGTTGGCGGTTGCGTCGAGCGCCTCCGGCCGGCGCCCTACCAGCACCATGTTGAACCCCTGCTGTGCCAGCGCCCGTGTGGCGGCGCGGCCAATACCGCTGCCCGCGCCCGTCACCATGGCGACCTTCTCCATCGCTACCTCCCCGGTTGATGTGAACCTGATGTGATCCGGCGACCAGCCCTAGAGCAAGTTCGGTTCGAATTGAACCTATCTTGCTCGATGTAAACATGATGAGGTGCCGAACAACGCATCCATACGTTCGACAGACAAGACCCGGGCCCTAAAGCAGCGCCAGGATCAAACCAAGAGCCGTGAATGCAGCGATGACAGCCAGGAAGATCCGCACGCTCCACTCAGAGCGGTGGCGCTCGGCCGGCCGGGCGTCGAGCACTCTAAGCGGCAAACGTTTGGCGTCGGCGACCTCGCGGCGCGCCGCCTCGGCGGTCTCGGCTTCGATGCGATAGGCGCGTCCATCACGGGCTTCGACGGTGAAGAGCGGCATGACGTCGGCTCCGGCCTGTCCGGTTACGTGATCGGCAGGTTGTGGAGTTTCAGAAACGACAGCTTGTCCCAGTAGCCACGCTGAAAGTCGATCCGCCCGTCGCGAACGGTGAAAAAACCGCAGCCGCGCAAACCCAGGGGATCGCGCCATTCTAGAATGGCCACGTCACCGGCTTCATGAAGGGTCTCGGGGATACAGGTCATCTCGGCCGTCGCGAACTCACACGCGAACATTGCCTCGATGGCGCGACGCCCTTCGACCGGCTCCTGCGTGACCTGATGGTTGACCGCGTCATCGTGATAGAGCGCCGCTAGGCCAGCCACATCGGCAGCATTGAATCGTTTCACCCACTCTTCGACGACCTCACGCGGTGTCATGGCGCAATCTCCGCTGAACCCTGTATGGAGTCGGAAGGACAATACGTCTTGCCGGGCTGGCCATCGAGTGTCTAGAGACTGGGTTGCGCACGCCGAAACCGGACCGGGAGACATCTACGATGAACGTCGAAGGCACCTGCGACGACGCGTTCAAAGCCTGCCGCGAGTCGATGGCAGTCAACCTGGCGGACGGCCACGACCTGGGTGCTGCCTTTGCGGTCGTCCACGATGGAAGCCTGGTCGTTGATCTCTATGGCGGCTATGCCGACGCGGCGCGTACGCGGCCGTGGGCGCGCGACACACTGGTCAATGTCTGGTCGACCACCAAGGGCGTCATGGCGCTCGCCATCGCCATGGCGGTCGAGCGCGGCCAGCTTGCCTATGACGCGCCGATTGCTGGCGTCTGGCCCGAGTTTGCGGCAAACGGCAAGGACGACATCACCCTCGACCTCGTGATGTCGCATCGCGCCGGTCTCAATGGCCTCGACCGGGCGATGGATATCGATGGTGTCTACGCTTGGTTTCCCGTGGTCGAGGCGCTTGCCGAGATGGCGCCCTTGTGGCCGCCGGGCAGCCGTTGCGCCTATCACGCGATGACCTATGGACATCTGGCGGGCGAAGTACTGCGCCGGGCCGACGGCCGCATGCCCGGACGTTTCATCGCCGAGGAGATCGCCGGGCCGTTGGAGATGGCGTTCTTTGTCGGCCTGCCGGAGAGCGAAGACCACCGCGTGGCCGAACTGGTGGCGAGCGACGATGCCAGCGACTGGCTCGCGGACATCAAGGAAAACGGTTACCCCCACGCCATGGAGAACCCCACCGTCACCGCGTTGACGCCGAACGAGCGGGCCTGGCGGGCCGCCGACATCCCCGCCGGCAACGGTCAGGCCGATGCGCGGTCGCTCGCCAGACTTTACGGCGCCCTGGCGACCGGCGGCGGCGACTTGATTTCTGCAGACGGCTTGGCCGCCGCCACGGCCGAACGGTATCGCGGCCCCGACGTTTCCATGGGGTTGCCGACCGCGTTTGCCGCCGGTTTCCGGCTGGGCGACGATACCGGCGCGTTTGGACCCAGTCTGAAAGCCTTCGGTCATACCGGCTGGGGCGGCGCCTTCGCTTTTGCCGATCCCGAGGCCAGCCTCGGCGTGGCGTTTGTGATGAACCGCATGCTGGGTTCAGGCGACGACGCGATCACCCGGCACACCCGCCTGATCGACTCCGTCTACAGCGCACTCTAGGCCGCCGCGTGTTGACGGCGACAGCCATGCCCCGAACCGCTAGACTGTCACCTGAGCGCACCAGGAGACCGCCGTCACCGCCGCCGTCCGTTGCGGCGCGCGATGGAAGGCTCCGACATGATAAGGACGTGCAGGCCACTCGCGGCGGCATGGATCTGCCGTGATGGGATTGCGCCAAGGGACGGGGTGTGCAGGCCATGATCCAGTGGATCAGGCAAAGCGTATTGCAGTGATGGGGAAAATTCAGAAACAGCCGGAGATCGGTCAGGTGATGACCTCGATCCGGCAGCGCGTGGATGATCGGCTCGACAGGCTCGTGCCGGACGGCGGCAGCCGTCTGGAGTCGGCCATGCGATACAGTCTCTTGGGCGGTGGCAAGCGCATCCGCCCGGCGGTCACCATGATCGCGGCCTCCAATTTCGGCTGCGACGACGATGCGGCCTTGGATCCAGCCTGCGTCATCGAAATGGTGCATTGCGCCGCGCTGATCATCGACGATCTGCCTTCCATGGACGATGCCCAACTGCGCCGGGGCCAGGCCGCCAACCACTGCGTTTGGGGCGAGGATATCGCGACGCTTGCCGGCATCGGCCTCTTAAACCGCGCCTATGGCGTCATTGGCGCGGCGGCCCTGCCGGCCGAGACCAAGGCGCGGCTGATCACCACCCTGGCCGATGCGGTCGGCGCCGAAGGCCTGGTAGCGGGGCAGGAGCAGGACCTGCACGACACCAAGGATCTGAGCGGCGTCGAACGGCTGGAGGAGCTTCAGCACCTGAAGACTGGCGCGCTGTTCGTCGCCGCCGCCGAATTCGGCGCCATCGTCGCCGGCGTCGACGACGAGAGGTTGGCGGCGGTGCGCGAGTTCAGCCGCTTGTTGGGTCTGGCCTTCCAGATCCTGGACGACCTGCTGGACACGCTGGGCGAGACGGCGGTGATCGGCAAGGATGTCGGCAAGGACGAGGGGCGCGCGTCCTTCACCTCTATCATGCGCCCGGCCGAGGCCCAGGCGCGCGCCGAACGCCATGTCGCGGCGGCGATTTCCGCCGTGGCGCCGTTCGGCTCCGAAGGTCAGGAGTTCGCAGCCCTTGCCGAGATGGTGCTGCACAGCCACCGTGAACGCCTGGGCAGCGCCACCCCAACGGGCGCGACCGCGACGATCAACGCCTGATGGCGTCGGAGGCGATACCGCTTCACGTTGACTCTGCGCGCCTTACCCGGGGCGATCGCCATGTGCTCGACGGTATCGATCTCTCACTTCAGCCCGGATCTATCTATGCCCTTCTGGGCCCCAACGGCGCCGGCAAATCGTCGCTGGTAAGGGCCATCGCCGGTCTCGTGGCGCTCGATTCCGGGACCATACGGCTAAACGGCCGCGACCCGCGCCAAGACCCCGGCGTACGCCGCTCGCTCGGCGTGGTACCGCAGGAGATCGCGCTTTACGAGAACCTGACGGCGATGGAGAACCTGATGCTGTTCGGCCGCATCGCCGGTCTTGGCGCCGCGCCGGCTCGCCAACAGGCCGCCGCGACCTTGCAGGCGGTTGGCTTGGCCGACCGGGCCGACGACCGCATCGCGGTGCTGTCAGGCGGTATGTGCCGGCGCCTCAATATCGGCGCCGCGCTGGTTCACAACCCCGAACTCGTTCTGCTCGACGAGCCGACCGTCGGTGTCGATGCGCCGGCGCGTGGCGCGATCGCTGAGCTTCTGATCAGCGTGCGCGGGCGCGGCGCCACCGTCCTGATCGCCACCCACGATATGGCCGAGGCCGAGACCCTGGCCGACCGCGTCGGCATCATGGTCGACGGACGACTGGTTGCCGAGGGCACGCCCCAGGCACTGACCGCCGAGGTCTTCGGGACCGGCCAGGACGTGCTGCTGCATCTGGCGGCCGCCGCCGACGAGCCAGCGGCAGCCGCGCTGGTGGGCGCCGGCTTGGCGCCCAGTGACCAAGACCCGCTGACCTGGTACGGCACCATCGACGGTGGTCTTGCCGCGCTGGCGGCGCTGTCGAATGAATTGAGCGCGGCGGGCGTCGCGGTCGACGAAGCCCGCCTGCGCGAGCCTGGCCTGGCCGGCGTCTACCTGCATGTGGTCGGACGCGAGTTCGACGCGTGAGCCGCGCGGTCTTTATGGCCCTCTTAAAGGCCCTGGTGCGCGATCGCGGATCTCTCGTCATGGCCTTCGTTCTGCCGGTGACATTCTTCCTCATCTTCGCGCTGATCTTCGCCGATACCGGATCGGACGATCTGGTGCTGAAGGTCGCGATCGCCGATCCCACGGCCAGCGAGGCGAGCGCCCGTCTGGTTGTGGCGCTGGAGACCGACCCGACGATTGAGCGCGTCGACGGTTCCCTGCAGCCGGACGACGTTCGGACTTTGGTCGCCGATGGCGACGCCGATGTCGGGCTGATCCTGCGCGACGATCCGGCGGTTCCCGGCGAGCACGCGCCGCTGTTGTTGATCGTTGAGCCAGCCCGCGGCGTCGCCGCCGGCATGCTGATGGGCCGGGTGCAGGACGTCTGGACCGGGACCATGGGCGATGTCGCCATCGGTCGTTTCATGGCGATGGTCGGCGCCGATTTGATTGACCTCTCCGACACCCAGCAGCGCGACCTCGAACAGCGCCTGGCGCAGATGCGCGATGGCGGTGGCCAGGCGGCGGGCGACGACTTGTTCGACCACGAGGAGGTCGCGGGTACCGGTCGGCCCGAAGGTGGCGGTGTCACCTACTATGCCGGCGCCATCATGGTGATGTTCCTGCTGTTCACGGCCGCCAACGGTGCCGTCGCCATCCACGAGGAGCGCGAGATGGGGATCCTGGCGCGCATCCTGGCCGGCCCCGCCGGCATCGCGCCCTTGATCGACGGGCGCTTTCTGTTCCTGACCGCGCTCGGCTGTGTTCAAGGCGCGGTGATCTTTCTCGTCGCCTGGCTTGGCTTCGGCGTCGACCTGCCGAGCCATTGGGGGCCGTGGGCGGCGACCACCGTGGCGACGGCAGCGGCGGCTAGCGGCGTCGGTCTGGCGCTGGCGGCGCTAACGACAAATCGACGCCAGGCCCAGGGCGTCGCGACCATCACGGTCCTTATCCTATCCGCTCTCGGCGGAAGCATGGTGCCGCGTTTCATGATGCCGCCGGCGATCCGCGAGCTCGGCTGGCTGACGCCCAATGGCTGGGCGGTCGAGGCTTACACGGTCATCTTCTGGCGCGACGGCGTGCTGGACGAACTCTGGCTGCCCTGGGGGGTTCTGGCCGGGACCGCCCTTGTCGGCTGGGCCCTGGCGCGCGGTGCCGCGGCAAAGCGAATGTTGGTATAGTGCCGGCCATGGATGACATCCTCAGACACGCCGCCCTGTTCCTGGTCGCGCTGATCGGCATGGAGGCGGTCGCCTGGGCGACACACCGCTGGGTGATGCACGGCTTCTTGTGGTCCCTGCACAAGTCACATCACACGCCGCGCAAGGGCTGGTTCGAATGGAACGACCTGTTCGCGGTGATCTTCAGCCTGCCCTCGA
The DNA here is from genome assembly GCA_039028155.1 of Pseudomonadota bacterium. Lineage (NCBI taxonomy): Bacteria > Pseudomonadati > Pseudomonadota > Pseudomonadota bacterium. The sequence goes on along the minus strand of JBCCIS010000002.1, from coordinate 149,202 downwards.
TCGTCCTGATCTGGTTCGGCGTCCACGGCGGCCAACCCGATCTGCTCTGGATCGGCCTCGGCATCGCCGGCTACGGCGTTGTCTACTTCGTCTTCCACGACGTCATCGTGCACCGCCGCGTCAAACACCCCTATCGGGGCAAAAGCGCCTACATGAAACGCATTATTCAAGCCCACCGTCTGCACCACGCAGTGCACACCAAAGAGGGCGCGGTGTCGTTCGGCTTCTTGTGGGCGCCGCCGGTGCGCGTCTTGAAGGATCGGCTTCGGGCCAGCGGCACCACGGTCGGCGAACCGGGCGACTGAGCACAGCTCTTCTCGTCAGCAGATATGCCGGTGTTGTGCGCTTCGCGCTTCCGGCATGGTCCACAGACCGGCTCGCGAGGCGTCGCGGTTGAGCGGCATGGGCGCGCTGGTGCGCGCCGAGATCGCCAGGCCACGCAGCGCCAGATAGATCTTGCGTGGCTTGGGCACGACCGCGCGTTGATCCCACGCTTCCGTGCCTTCGCGGCGCACCCGCCGCCCGATGTCGCGATAGATGCCACGCGCCGCCGCGATAGCCCAGGCCGAGCGGAAGTCGAGCGCCTGCAGACCCAGGACGGCGGAGTCGTAGTAACCGTCGGCTTCGTCGAGCAGATTACAGACAACGCGGTGGACGCCGGCGCGTGACGCCGGATCGGTGACTGTTTCCGGTGTCACGCCTTCGGCGGCGAGCCAATCGGCCGGCAGATAGACCCGGCCGGCGCCGGCATCTTCCATCACGTCGCGGCAGATGTTGGTGAGCTGGAAGCCGATACCCAGATCGGAGGCACGGTTCAGGGTCGGCTGATCACGGACGCCCATGACCATCGACATCATGACACCAACAACGCCGGCCACGTGGTAGCCATAGCTCAGGGTGTCGGCCAGCGTGTCATAGCGGCGCCCTTCGATATCCATCGCGAATCCCTCGAGCAGTTCGAGCGGAAATCGCTTGGGAATGTCATGGCGTCTGACGACGCGGTGGAACGCCGTGAATACGGGATCCTCAGGCGGCGTGTCGCCCATCGCCTGCTCGGTCAGGTGTGTCAGGGTGGCCAGGCGTTCGCGTGCGGTGCTGGCGTCGGCCGGTTTCATGCCGAAACCCAACGTCTGGCCGTCGATCACATCGTCGCAATAGCGGCACCAGGCGTAGAGCATCCACGCGCTTTCACGGGTCTCGAGCGGAAACAGCCGCGCGGCCGATGAAAAACTGCTCGATCCCTGCTGGATCGTCTCCCGGCTGGTTTCGACGACGTGGTCCACTACGCTACCTCCGCATCCAACGTGATGCCGGCATCAGCCAGCATCAAGGATGCCGTTGCGCGGGCCGATCCGACGACGCCGGGAATGCCGGCGCCCGGGTGCGTCCCCGCCCCGACAAGATAGAGCCCCTTTAGCCGGTCGTCACGATTATGCGGCCGGAACCAGGCGCTTTGGGTCAAGACCGGCTCCAGCGAGAACGCCGAGCCCAGGTGGGCGCCGAGTTCGCTCCTGAAATCCGCGGGCGTGAAGATCCGGCTGGTGACGAGTCGCTGTTTCAGCCCCGGCAGACAATGGCGCTCCAGGTGATCGAAGATGCGGTCGCGATAACGCGGCCCCTCTTCTTCCCAATTGATCGCCGCATGACCCAGATGGGGCACCGGCGACAGCACGTAGAAGGCCATGCAACCGTCTGGCGCCAACGACGGATCGGTCACGGAGGGCGCGTGGAGGTAAAGCGAGAAGTCATCGGCCAGTTGCGTTCCGCCATATATCTCCTTCAGCAGACCCTTGTAGCGGGGCCCGAAGACGATGGTGTGGTGCGCCAGATCATCCGCCCGGCCCTCCAAGCCAAAATAGGCCACAAACAAGGATGGACTGAAGCGCCGGCGCTTCAGCTTGTTGGCGACCTCGCGCCCGCGCGCATGGTGACCGAGCAAGCGGTCATAGGTCGTGACGACGTCGCCGTTGCTGGCAACCAGATCGAACCGTTCCTCGCCGCCCGCCGCCGTCGCGACACCGCACACGTTGTCGTCCTCGACCAGGATGCGCTCGACCGGGGTCGCCAGTCGCACCTTACCGCCGAGATCCTCGAACAGGCGCACCAGGCCCTGGACCAGCGCGCCGGTGCCGCCAATCGGGAAGTGGACGCCCCAGCGTCGCTCCAGTGAATGGATGAGGGTATAGATCGCCGAACTGGCAAACGGGTTACCGCCGACCAAGAGCGAATGGAAGCTCATCGCCTGACGCAGCCGCTCGTCCTTGATGAAGTGCGACACCATCGCATAGACGCTGCGAAACGCTTGCAGGCCGATCAGGTCCGGCGCGACCTTGATCATGCTTTTGAAGTCAAGAAATGGCACGTGGCCGAGTTCGATATAGCCTTTCTCGAACACGCGCTCGGCGTAATCCAGGAACCGGCGGTAACCCTCGACATCGGCGGGGCTCATGGCCTCGATCTGCGCCATCAAACGGTCATCGTCGTTGGTGTAGTCGAAGCTTGAGCCGTCCGGCCACAAGAGCCGATAGAACGGCTGGATCGGCACCAAGGTGACGTAGTCGCGGAGCTGGCGTCCGGAGAGCGCGAAGAGAGCCTCCAGGCAGGTCGGATCGGTGATGACCGTGGGCCCGGCGTCAAAGGTGAAACCGGCGTCTTCATAGACATAAGCCCGCCCGCCGGGGCGCTCGCGCGCCTCAAACAGCGTTGTCGCGATGCCCGCCGATTGCAGGCGGATGGCAAGCGCCAGGCCGCCGAAACCACTGCCGATCACCGCCGCGCGCTGGCGTTTGGTCGCCGTCATATTCATCGTGCGGCCTCCGCGGCGGCCGGTTTCAAACACCCCAGCGCCGGCAGGATCGGCACCGGCGGTTTGCCCATCAGAATGCGCAGTTTGTCGCCCATCGTGAGCCGCCCAGCATAAAACCGCTCGATCAGGCCCTCGGAGAGACCATAAAAGCGGCGCAGGACGACCCAGCGCCGCTCCGGCGATGCCGCACGAAACAGCATGCGGTTCAGAAAACGGAAGTACGCCTGTCGGCGCCAAAGGGTGAGCGAGGTCCGGCGTGACAGTTGCGCCAGAGCGGACGCGTCCAGCGTGGGCAGGGCGGCGACCGCGTCGGCGAAACGCACCGCCTCGACCAGGGAGTAGCCCGTGGTCGCGTGAAACAGCAGGGCAGCGATGCCGGAACGCGCAACATTGTCGGGCGCATCGGCCCAATGGCCATGGGGATCGCCAGCCAGTGTGATTGGCAGCGACCCCGTCTCTTCGCGCACGACGCGCTCGATCGTCCAGCCCTGGGCCGCCGCATAGTCGGCGATGGCCTGGCGCGAGGGCGCGGGATCAAGCGACGGCCAGTCGCTGTAATAGGTATCCTCGATCAGCATGCGCCGCTCACCGAACGGCAGCGTGTAGACGAAACGATAACCGTCGGTCTGATCGACCGTGGCATCCATGATGACCGGGCCGCTGCGCCCGTGTGGTGCCGCGAGTTCGACCTCCTGCCCGAGGAACTTCTGATAGCCGAGCAGCAGGTGATCACCGCCCCGGTCGCCCCGTCCATCGATGACCGCACCGGCCTCAATCCGCTCACCGTCACCAAGCGTTACGCCGCCGGCGTCGATCTCGCTCACGGTGACACCATGCCGCACCGTCTCGCCCAAGTCCCCGCCAATGACCGCGTCAAGGCGTTCGGAAGGAATCGAGCGGTATCCGGTTGGCAAACGGCGGTCAAGACCGGGGAATCGCACGTCGTAATGCGGCCAGCGGTGCGCCACCAGGGGATCGATCCAGGCGCGTTGTTCGGGTTCCAGGTCCGTCTCATAGAACGACCAGGTATGGTTGCCGCCCAGCCGATCGCCCTGTTCCAGCACCAATAGCCGCAGCGCGGGGTGCCGCTCCTTGAGCCGCCACGCGACAAGACTGTTGGCCAGCCCGCCCCCGACCAGAATGAGATCCGTTGACACCCAGGCTCCGTATGTGCTGTCGACACCGACCGATAGACCCTACCATGTTCATCGTCCTGTTACGCGCGGACAGGCGAGACGGATTGGCGGACATCTGGACGCGATGGACGAACTGCAAGCATTGGGTGGCCCGGCGGGTTTCGCGATCACCTATGTCGCGCTCGTGGTCATCATCGCGCTCCGGTACTTCGCCATTGCCGGTCTGTTCCACTGGCTCTTGTGGTCGCGCGAGGGGCCACGGGTTAAGACCCGGCGCCTGACCGACGGCCGGCCCCGCCCGGCGACGGTCAGGGCGGAAATCGGCTGGTCGCTCATTTCGGCCCTGATTTACGCGCTGCCCGGCGTCATTGTGATCGAGGCCTGGAAGGACGGCGGTACCTTGCTTTATACGGACTGGCGGCCGATCGACTGGATCTGGATACCCGTCAGCATCTTCATATGCCTGTTCGTCCAGGATACCTGGTTCTATTGGACACACCGGCTGATGCACCATCCGCGCCTGTTCCGCATCGTGCATCTGGTGCACCACCGCTCGCGCCCGCCAAGCCCGTTCGCCGCCTTCTCGTTCCACCCATACGAGAGCCTGGTCTATGCCTGGCTGCTGCCGCTGCTCGTCTTCATCATCCCGATCCACGTCGCCGCGGTACTGTTCATCCTGACGCTGATGACCATCGCTAGCGTCTTGAACCATTCCGGCCAGGAGATCCTGCCGGACCGTTGGCTCAAGGGCCCAATCGGCCATCATCTGATCACCGCCGCCCACCACGACATCCACCACCGCGACTTCACCAAAAACTTCGCGCTTTACTTCCGCTTCTGGGACAAGGTGATGGCGACCGACGTGATGGAGGAGGTCTACCCGTTCCTGGAGACCGGGCGACAGCAGCGCGAAGGCGCGGACTGACATCTGCCTATGGCGGTGATCTGTGCTAGATCGTCAAACCGGTTCATCGTCTCTCCCACCGCCTGCCAGATCCCGCCATGACACGTGTCGCCGTTGCCGCCAGTTCGCAGATTGCCGCCGATGCGGGTGCCGAGATCGCTAGGGCCGGCGGCAATGCCGTCGATGCGGCGATTGCAGCCAATCTCGTCCAGCTGGTGACCGAGCCGGGCGTCGTCTCGCTGGGCGCCGGCGGCTTTATCGTCGTTTCGCCACCAGGAGAAGCAGCCGTGATGATCGACGGCGCGGTCGAGATGCCCGGCCGCGCGGCCTCATCGGAGCAATTCGGCCGAGGCGGCATCGATGTCATGCTGCCCTATGGCGGCGGCGCGCCGACCACGGTCGGCTATGGCTCGGTCGGCACGCCCGGCATGCTCGCGGCCTATGACCTTGCCGCGCGCCGATTCGGGTCGCTGCCCTGGAAGGTGCTGGTCGAGCCGGCCGAGCGGCATGTCAGGGCGGGCTTCCCGTTGCCCAAGGCCTCGCACCAGTACATCGCCAACAACCATGACTGGGTCTATGGCTGGAATCCGGCGAGCCTGAAACCACTGCAGAGAGACGATGGGTCGATCAAGGATGTCGGCGACGTGGTTCATGTCGACGGGCTCGACGACACGCTGGCGACCATCGCCGAGCAAGGTGCCGACGCGTTCTATCGCGGCGACATCGCCAGGGTCATCGCCGACGACATGGCGGCCCATGACGGTCTGCTCGGCCTTGCCGATCTCGAGGCTTACGAAGCGAGGCTCTGCCCGGCACTGGACGTCGCCTTGGACGATTGGCTCGTGGCGACGGTCTCGATACCCAGCGTCGGTGGCGCCGTCCTGGCGGCCATGTTGTTGATGCTGCGCGGTACCACCCACGAAAGCTGGACGCCTGACATGGCGCGCCAGATGATCGACGTCCAGGCTCGCGCCATTGGACACCGCCGCAGTCGGCTCGATATCTCCGACGATCTCGATAGCGATGTCGCGCGGTTCCTGGACATCGCCGCCACGAACCCCACCGGCCTGACGTCACCCTCGACCGTCCATGCGTCGACGGTCGATGCGGCGGGCTTGGCTTGCGCGGTCACCGCGTCATCCGGCTACAACTCCGGCGTCATGACACCAGGCGCGGGGATCTGGATGAACAACAGCCTGGGCGAAGTCGAACTTAATAAGCGCGGCTTTCACACGATGACGCCGGGGACGCGCGTCTCGTCGAACATGGCGCCGACTGTCGGGCGCAGTGGTAGTGGTGCAGTCCTGGCCATCGGCTCGCCGGGGGCCGACCGCATTACGACCGCCATTCTGCAGACGGTTGCCAACATCGTGCACTTGGGTATGCCCTTGCAGGAGGCGGTCAACCATCCGCGCCTGCATGTCGAGTGGTCCGCCGATGAGTCCTGGTGCGTCGCCTATGAAGCCGGCGTGCCGGTCGATCAGTTGGACGTCCCCCAGCGGCGCTTCGATGATGTCGACATGTACTTCGGCGGTGTCAGCGCGGTGCGTTTCTCGCCTGACGGCGGCTTCGAGATGGCGGCGGATATCAGGCGCACCGGCGGTACGGCGGTGAGCGGGACCTGAGCCCTAAGCGACCGCCACCGCGTGCGGGTGAACCATGGCGTAGACGTAGCCGCCGTTGTTGAACGGCTGGTCGAGCGCCTGACTGTCGCCGGCGGCGTCATAGGCGCGGGTCATCAGCGCGTGGTCGCCGGGTGTGGCGTCCCAGGTGAACGCGAACTCCACCCAGGCATAACGATCGCAGGGCGACAACAGCTCGGCGTCCTGCCATGTCGCACCCTTATCGGCGCTCCACGTCACCCGCACGATCGGTTCTTCGGCGCCGCGCGCGTAACCGCGCAGGCGCTGCGGTCCCGGCGTCAGAGTCGCCGGCCAGGGCAACGCCAGCGAACTGCGGAGCGGGTGCTTGGTGATCAGCGGACCCTTGGCCGGCGCGTAGTCATTGGCGTCCCAGGCCTCGCCCATCAGGACATAGCGTTCGGTGTTGCGCTCGACCCAGCGGTGCTCGCGCGTTACCTCGATGCGGTCAAGCCACTTGATCGAATAGGTGCCGACCCAGCCCGGCACGATGGTGCGCGCGGGAAAGCCGTGATCAGGCGGCAGCGTTTCGTCGTTCATGCGAAGCGCGATCAGCGTGTCGGGATGCGTGGCCTTGGCGACCGGCATGGGCATACGAATACCGTCCACGCCTTCCCGGCCTCGGTCGAGGCCGACCGGCATGACGTGATGCGCCTCATCGCTGATGCCCGCCATGGTCAGGACATCGGCAAGCCGCACGCCCTGCCATTCGGCCATGCCCAGACCGCCCAGATGCCAGCGCAGTTCGGTGACGTGCGGCCGGCGGTTGAGCGGTTCGCCCATCACGTCCTCGAAGAGCTGGCGATGGTTGCCCGCGCATTCAATCAGCACTGGCAGGGTGACCTGCTCCATCGCCTCAAGATCGGCGCGCGTCAGACGCAGCGGGCTGGTGACGGCGTCGCCTTCGACCGACAGGCTCCAGCCTTCGCCGGCGATGACCGGCGTCGGCGCGTCATGGCAGATGAAGAAATCCGCGTTGGGCGTGATGATGCCCTGCTGCTTTTCCAGCGGCATCTCCAGGCCGCCGGCCAGGTGCACCAGACCGGAGACGTCCTTGTAGAAGCCGTCACCCATGAGACCCCGACGAACGGTTCACCGAAAGCGGACGAACCCTAGCCGAGCAGTTCGACGGTGTCGCCGGTCCGCACGGTTCCTTCGATCAAAACCGCGGCATAAACGCCGGTGTACCCCTCGTGGTCGTCGGTTACTTTCTTCAACACCGAGGGATCGCGATCGGCGGTATCGGGATCAAGCGTGATCATGGCGCAGCGCGGATCGCGCTCCAACACCTGAACCGTCACCTTGTCGCCGATGCGCAAGCTCTTGCCGACATAGGCGTTCTCGGCGTAACCGGCAGCGTCCCCCAGATCGAGATAGACGTTCGCGCGGAACCGGCGCTTGTCGACATCCTTGCCCAGTTCTTCACCGAGCTGCGCGGCGGTCGCCAGCGAACACAGCGAAACCGGTCGGCAGTCGGTGAAGGCGCGGTCGGAGCGCAGGACGGAGAGTCCGTGCTTGCGGCCGATGTTTTCGTTCAGCTTTTCCATCAAAGCGGGATCGTCGATGGCGAAGGTCTCGCCGTCTGGCGTTTCGATGTCGACCGCCAATTCATCGTGATCGGGATAGACCGCCGTCATGCCCGGCGCGATGCTCTCGGCATCCACCAGGTTGGGTGGCATGACGGCCTTGTCGGGATGGCGGAAACGAGGTGTGTAGAGCACCATCTTGCGCTGTTCGCGGCCGGTCAGATAGGGGAAGCCCTTGTGCGCCTCGTCGCTGCCGATGGCATAAAGACGGTCGCCATAAACGCCGGCGAAGCCCAGGTAGACCGCGTCGACCTCCTCACCGCGCATGCTTTTGACCGGATAGCGCCACAGGCTCTCGACCTTGCCGACCGTGCTCATCACCGTCTCCCCATGTTGACTGTCTTTGGTTTCACCGACACACCAGCACGGCAGCGGTCGTCAGACAACCGGCACGCGGCGCATGGCGGCCTTTTCATGACGCCGGCGCGCACCTAAGCTCCCGTGTTCGGAAGTCCGAGGGAGGACGCCATGGCCGAGCAGGCCTTTCCGCATCTGTTTTCGCCGGTCAAGCTGCGCGACAAGGAGCTGAAGTGCCGGATCGTGTTCGGCGCGCACACCGCAAACATGGCCGAGGACGGCCTGCCGTCCGACCGCCACTTCGGCTATTACCGGGAACGCGCGCGCGGCGGCGCGGCGATGATCGTGGTCGAGCCGACGCCGCCCCACGAGACCGCGATCCTGACCCGCGGCAACCTGCGCCACGACGACAGCGTCATCCCCCACTTCCGCCGCATCACCGACGAATGCCACAGCCACGGCACCGTGATGGTCCACCAGATCTATCATGTCGGGCAGCACGGCGATCAGGACAACTCGTGGACACCCTATTGGTCGCCGTCGGGCGGGCCGAGCTTCCACGACCCCTGGGGCAGCCATGCGATGACCGAGGCGGAGATCGAGGAACTGATCGCGGCCTTCATCGAGCAAGCCCAGCGCGACCAGAACGGCGGCTTCGACGGCGTCGACCTCTTCGCCGGTTACAACTGCCTGATCGATCAGTTCTGGTCGCCCCTGACCAACAAGCGTGACGACCAGTGGGGCGGCAACCTGGAGAACCGCGTGCGCTTCGCCGCGCGCATCGCAGACGGCATCCGCAAGACCTGCGGCGACAACTTCATCATCGGCATGACGATCTCCGGCGCCGAGCCCTATCCGGGCGGCCTGACCATCGAAGACAAGCAGGAGATCATTGCCTGGCTCGATGAACGCGGGCTGATCGATTACTTCTCCTGCGGCACCGGCAGCTATCTGAACCAGTTCACCAAGATCGTGCCGAGCTTTCACTACGGCATGCTGCTGGGCCCACCTGATGCCGCGGCGTTCAAAGAGGTCACCAAGCATGCGCTGGTCACCGCAGAGGCCCGGGTCAAGACACCGGCCAATGCCGAGGCGGTGATTGCCGACGGCAAGGCGGACCTGGTCTCGATCGTGCGCGGCCAGATCGCCGACCCGCATCTGGCCAACAAAGCGCGCGAAGGCCGCGCCGAGGACGTGCGCCCGTGCATCTCCTGCAACCAGCTTTGCATCGGCCGGCGTATGCGCGACTACCACATCTCCTGCCTCGTCAACCCATCGGTCGGGCGCGAGAGCGAATGGGGCGGCGACAAACCGCCGTCATCCGAGAAGCCGCGCCATGTGGTCGTTGTCGGCGGTGGACCGGCCGGTCTGGAGGCGGCGCGCGTTGCCGCCGAACGGGGCCACCGGGTCACGCTGGCCGAACGCCGCGACGAATTGGGCGGCCAGTTCCGGCTCGCCGCCGGCCAGCCGGAACGCGGTGAGATCGGCGGCCTGCTCACTTGGTACCAAGGTCAGCTCGAGAAGCTTCAGGTGCGCGTCATGCTGCGGGCCGATCTGGACGTCGAGGCCATTCGCGGGCTTGAGCCCGACACGGTCGTTTTGGCAACAGGATCAGAACCTGACCGGCGCGGATTCCAGCGCGCCTTTCCGCATATCGAGGCCCTGGAAGGCGCCGACCAGGACAATGTATGCACAATTCATGATGTCCTGGAGGGCGATGTAGTACCGGGGACCAATGTCCTGTTGCTCGATGATCTCAATGGCTGGTGGCCGGCCAGCGGCACCGCGCTGCACCTTGCCGAACAACGCCACATGGTCACCGTGGTCACGGCGGCGGAAAAGGCGGCCGGCGCGCTGGACCTCTCCCAGACTGGCGAAACGGCGCGCGAGCGGTTCATGAAGATGGGCGTCGAGGTGCTGACCGCGACCGGGCTGGTTTCGTGGCAGGGCAACACGGCGACCCTCATCAATCTCTATACGGGCGACCAGGAAACCCGCGACTTCGACAGCCTGGTGCTGGCGACCACCAACCGGCCGGTGAACAGCCTGACCGCGGCGTTCGCCGACGACGGCACCGAGGTACACAGCATCGGCGACACCGTGGCACCGCGCACGGCATCCATGGCGTTCTACGAAGCGCGCAAACTGGCACTGACGCTTTAACCGCAACGGTGGGCGCTTCGGCCCACGTTCGTGATTGGCCATTAAGATCTTTATGGACGAGCGTGCGTCAGCCAAAGGACAATCCGTGCGGTTGCAATCCCAGCGGCTGCTGAAGCATCTGGATCCACCATGACCTCGCTCCTGACACCGCTCGCCCATCCGGTCTATCGCCGATTGCTGGCGGCCCAAATCGTCGCCTTGTTCGGCACCGGGTTGGCGACCGTGGCGCTTGGTCTGCTCGCCTATGAGCTCGCCGGCGCGGACGCGGGTCTGGTGCTGGGTATCGCGCTGGCCATCAAGATGGTCGCCTATGTGATCATCGCGCCTGTCGCCGGCGCCTTCGCGACCACCCTGCCGCGCCGGCGCGTCCTGGTCGCGGCCGACCTGGTGCGCCTGGCCGCCGCGCTAATGCTGCCCTTTGTCGACGCTGTCTGGCAGATCTTCGGCCTGATCTTCGTGCTGCAAGCGGCCTCGGCCGTCTTCACGCCGGTCTTCCAGGCGACCATCCCGGACGTCCTGGAAGACGAAGCGACCTATACCAACGCGCTCTCGCTGTCGCGCCTGGCCTATGATCTGGAGGCTCTGTTGAGCCCGGCGATCGCCGCGCTGCTGCTGCTGGTGGTGAGCTTCCCGTGGCTGTTCGACGGCACCGCGATCGGCTTCCTTGCCTCCGCGCTTCTGGTCTTGTCGGTCCGCCTGCCCGGCGCCGCGCCCAAGGATGACGACACCATCGGTTCAAGACTGAAGCGCGGCCTGGCCATCTTCCGCCACACGCCGCGGCTGAAAGCGCTGCTGTGGATCAACATCGCCGTCGCGGCGGCCGGCGCCATGGTCATTGTCAACACGGTGGTCTTGGTTCGCGCAAGTCTGGACGGCGGCGATGTCAAGGTCGCGGTCGCGCTTGCCGCCGCCGGCGCGGGGTCCATGATCGCCGCATTGGTCTTGCCGCGCGTGCTCGCGCGTTGGTCCGATCGCGCGGTCATGCTGGGCGCTTGTTTCCTGTTGGCCGCCGGCATGGCGGCGGGTTTTCTTCTGTTCCTAAAGGCCGCGCCGACGTTTAGCGCGCTGCTTGTCCTATGGTTCGTGTTGGGCGTGGCCAACGCCGCCGCCTTGACACCAGTCGGCCGGTTGCTGCGCCGCTCGACCCAGGCGGAAGACCGACCGCCGGTCTTCGCCGCGCAGTTTGCCTTGAGCCATGCCTGCTGGCTGATCACCTATCCGCTTGCCGGATGGCTCGGCGTGGCGGTGGGACTGGACGTTTGTTTTGTCGTCCTCGGCGGCCTGGCCCTGATCGCAAGCCTTGCCGCCTGGCGCCAATGGCCGGTCAGTGATCAAGGCGCTCTATGGCACCACCACGAGGCCGTCCGCCATCAGCATCAGCACGTGCATGACGAACACCATCAGCACGAGCACGAGGGCTGGGAAGGACCGGAGCCGCATAGCCATCCCCATCGCCATGGGCGGATACGCCATCGCCACGCCTATGTGATCGACCGCCACCATCCCCTATGGCCACAGGCGGATTAGCGGTGATGCCGCCCGGCGCCTGAAAAGCGCCAAACAATCAGTTGGGCAGGACCAGACAGCCCGGGTCGGCGGGAAGGGTGCCCAGGTTTTCGATCACCTCGATGGAGCCCTCATCGATCCGGGCGATGAACATGGGCAAAGCACAGTGATGGGTATTGCTGCCGATCTCAGCCTGACCAGTGGGAAGCGCATAGGTCAGCCCCGGCAGCCCGCCCGCGATCCCCTCGCGTGACACGGCGCCGCCCTCCTCCAGAACCGTTCGAAGCGCCGTCATCGCACCGTAGTGGGTCATCGCGTAGGAGGTGACGACCGTATCGTCGCCACCGATGCCGCGCACCGCCTCGACGAAGTCCTGAACGTCGGGATCGGTCTCGACAAAGGGCACGCAGCCATAAAGTGGGGCGGCGTACTGGCGATGGTCCTTGTCCAGATAGGTCGCCAGACCGCCCAGGTCGGCCAGTGTCAAGGTCTCGAGCAGCCCGGCACGGTCGGCGGCATCGACGAAACCCCAGTGTTTGGCACCCGGCAGCGCGAGCACGACCACATCGGCTCCGACGGCGGCGACCGCCTCGACAACAGGCGCGAAGTCGACATCACCCGTGAGCGGTACAAAAAGCTTACCCAGCATGGTGCCGCCTTCGGCCTCGATAGTCGCCTCGGCCACGTCGAACAATCCGCGCGGCCACGCGTAGTCGGCACCGACCAGATAGAACCTTTGGCCGATGTTGCTGTTCAGATAAGTGATCAACGGCACCGCGTTCTGGTTCGGCACGGTGCTGAAGTAGAACCAATAGCGGCCGCAATCGCCGCCTTCGTAGTCGGTCGCGTAGAGCAGCGGGATCTGGGCAGCGGCCACGGTGTCGGCCATGGCATCGCGCGATGCGGACGTGATCGGCCCGGCGATCGCCAGGACATGCTGGCGGGCTGCCAAACGCTGGGCCGCGGCCGCCGCAAGTTCCGGATCGCCCTTGTCATCCTCGTAGAGCACGGCGACTCTCCTGTCGCGCAGCCCACCGCTCTCATTGATCTCGTTCGCGGCGAGCTCCAGACCAAGCTTGGCCTGGCGCCCGAAAACGGCGAGATCGCCGGACAGGGGAAGGATCGCGCCTATCTCGATAACCTCGCCCGTGGCATGGGCCGGCGCGCCCAGACATAGGCCGCCGGCGGCAAGCGTGGACGACGCCAGGAAGCGGCGCCGGCTGAGCCGTGTCACATTGATATCCTCACCGTTCACCCGCGGTCTTGTGCCGCGATGATGGCGACATCGCTTCTTCGGCGCGCCGCCCTACACAGTAGACTACCGCATCGGTGTGACAACGCATGCAGAGAATAGGTGGGTCAGCCTATCCCAAGGGAGCATGAACAAACCGCAATCAAGGCCCGGGTGGCGGCACCGAAGGCCCATGGGCCCAACGGCGAGTCAGCAAAGAGGCCGAAACGACGAGCCCGGCGATCATGCCCCACCACAGGCCGGCCGGGCCCAGATCGGCGGCGAAGGCCAGCAGAACAGCGGCCGGGAACGCAATAAGCCACGCCCCGGCGGCGGAGATCCACATGGGGATCCAGGTATCTTGGCGCCCGCGCAGCGAGCGCGCGGCGACGATGTGGACGGCCTCCAGCAAGATAAGCGGCGCGGCGATCAGCCCCAAGATTCCGACCAGTGCAAGCGTCGACGCATTCTGGGGGTCATCGATGTCCAGGAAGATGAACGCCGCGCCATCGGGTGCAAGCCACAGGAAGAGAGCGACCGGTGCGGCCAGGCAAAGTGCCACGGCCATGGCGACCCATCCGGCGCGGCGCGCGCTTGCCGGTTGGCCGCCGCCGATTTCCTGGGACACGCGCACGATCGAGGTGTGCGCGATGGCGATGACCAGGGTGGTGCTGAGGCCCGCGATCGCAGAGACGACATGGTGGGCGGCAAGCGCCGAGGCGCCGAACAGACCCATCAGGATCATCACCACCTGATAGGACGAGCCTTCGATGAGACGTACACCGGCAACCGGCAGGCCGAGGCGGAAAATGCGCTTCCACAGGACCGCGTCCATGACCATCAGGTCTGCGAACGGCCGGTAGAAGCGGTAGGTGTGAACCCGGGCAACCCATAGCGTCAGCGCGATGAAGGAAAGCCAGGTCGTGATCGCCGTTGCCCAGCCGGCGCCGGCGACGCCCATGGCGGGAAGGCCCAGGCCGCCGAACACGAACCACCAGGTCATACCGGCGTTCACCGGCAGCATGACGATCGAGATGGCCGTGATGATGGCCGGCCTGGAGAGCGCCGTCACCAGATTGCGCATGACGCCGAACCAAAGGGTTGGCAGCACAGACCACAAGACCGCGTGGATATAGGCTCTGCCCTCGGTGATCACACCGGGGTCCTGACCGGTTAATGCCAAGAGATCGGCCATGTACCAACTGAACGCCATCATCGGCACGCCGAACAGCGTCGCCAGCCACAGCCCGTGGCGGAAGGCCCGTTGGATCAGGCCGGAATCGCCGGCGCCATAACCGCTGCCCATGAAGACACCGGTGATCGACAGGACGGCGAAGCCGACGAACAGAAGCTCCCAGAAAATTCCGCCCAGCAGACCGACCGCCGCCAGCGGCGTGGTGCCCAGACGCCCGACGATGATGGCGTCGGTGTACCACATGCCCAGCTCGACCAGGAACGTGGCCACGATCGGCACGGCGATGCGCCGGTGCAGCCTGAGTTCGTCCTTCAGGCTGCCGGCTAGCTCGGCGCGCGGCGCTTGGGTGGCTTCGCTCATAATGCCGACCTGGGCGTTGGCGTGGCCCAGGCGTGACACCTGAGACCAGGATGGGACAAAAGTGTCTCACACCCTAGAGCAGATCCTGTCTCGGTGGAATCGCTTCGCGATGACATTAAGGCAGGTGAACCTGCCCTACGCATAGATAGAGAGCGGATTCACATGGTTAGGTCGATCAGTCAGACGGTTCTACCTAACCATGATCCGCTCTAGCGCAAGTGCGCCATCACTTGCACGCTTGTCGCGAACGTTTTGGCGTAACGAGACTCGGCAAGTCTGCGGCTGGTCTCGCTACCTTGCCTTCTCGGTTGTCGGATCAATCATCTTACGGACTTCCGTGATCGTGTTGGCCGGAAAGCCGCTCATCTCGGCGTGCTTCTTGATGACGCCCTCGTCCTTGGCGAGGTAGACACAGAAGGTCTTGTCGTTGGCGACGAAGCTCTCGACCCACTGAATGTCGGGCGCGAGCTCGGCCAACACCTCGTTGGATTTCGCGGCAGCGCCTTTGAGTTGCTCGCGTTCAAAACTCCCGACGTCGGGGATCTCACGTTCGATGATGAACCGTCTCAGTGCCATCTTCGCCTCCCATGTTCCTAAGACGCTTACCGCCCGACACACGAGACACGGGCACCCCACAATCGGGGAGACGCCTTGGTGGCGGGCGCTCGCTGCTCAACGCAACGCATGACACGATACGCCGCCTTGCGGTGTTGGCAAGGCAGCGGTCATCACTGCGTTAGGCTACCATCCTCGCAGCGCCCAGCGTGTTCTGACGTAGGCGGTGCGCCGGCCGCGCGGGTGTTCGCTCAGGCTTCGCCGAGCGCCCGGCGCACCTTGTGCTGGAAGTCGTGCACCGCGTGCTCGCTGATCTCGCTTCTCTCGCCGTCGACGATGAAGCGGCCCTGGCGGTAACCCAGGCTATGCAGACCTTTTTGCACGCTTTCGCATAGCGGGATGTCTTCCAACCTGACCTCGTGGACGAAGTTGATGACTTCCATCTCCTCCTTGGTCGGCGTGTCGCCCGCGAAGTAGTACTCGCAGTGCTGCATGGTGGTTTCCGGACCGGTCGGCTCGTGGTGGAAGACGGTCAGGTTGCCGCCGGGATAGGCTTCGATGCACCAGTTCGGGAACAGCATGAAGCTGCCGAACTCATCCTGCTTTTCGGCGCCGTCGGTCGCGGTCGAGTAACCCTGCGCCTCGCCGACGCCGACCGAGTAATGGCTGTGGTGATGCTCGAACGTCGTGATGCGGTATGAACCGTAGTCGATCGCGTTTTGCATCAGGGTCGGGTGCTGGTTCGGGCAGTGGAAGCACTCACTGTAGTTCTCGACCGAGTTCTTCCAGTTGGCGTTCAGTGCATAGTCGGCACGGTGCGCGCACTTCAGTTCGGCGGCGTGCGGCGAGAACGCCGCGACCTCATCGGCAAGCGGTCCGGCGACGTCGGCAAGCGGTGGCGCCGAGCCGTCCAGGTTGACGAACAGGAAGCCCAGAATGCTGTCGAGCCTGACCGGCTCCAGGCAGAGTGCGTCCGCGTCGAAGGACTCGACCTTCTCGCTGCCGCGCGCGCGGCGCAACGAGCCGTCGGTGCCATAAGCCCAGCTGTGATAGGGACAGGTGATAACGCCGCCGACCCGGCCTTCGCCTTCCAAAAGGCGATGGGCGCGGTGCTGGCAGACGTTGAAGAACGCGCGCAACTGGCCCTTGGTGTCGCGGATCACCAACACGCTTTGATCGAAGATGTCGCGCACCAGATAGGCGCCGGGCTTGTCGACCATCGAAACGTGGCCGACATACTGCCAAGTCTTATAGAAGATCGACTTCTTCTCGCGATCGTAGACCTCGGGATCGAAGTAGTACGTGCGGTCGAGCGTTTGCGACCGCTCGGGATCGATATCGAAACCGGTGATCTTTTCAGCTGCAAGCGCGGCCATGATCCAGTCTCCTCACCAGCTAGGCGTTTATTGAATGAGCGTACAATAACCCGCCGAGCGCCGTCAAGACGCCGAACGCACGGTTACTCCGCCGCCAGCTTCACGCCCGGGCCTTCCAACGGTACGAAGTCCAACACGTTCGCCTGGAAGAAGGTGAGCGAGGTCTCGCCGCTGTCGGCGAGCGCACCGACCTTGAACAGCGGTGACTGCAACGCTTTTTGCTGCTGCTCGCAGACCCACATGTCCTCGATCTGGAAGTCCAGCGACTCCATGGCCGGACACCCCAGTGTCTCCAGCGAAATGTAGCGCTTACCGTCTGGCATGATGTGGCCGTGACCCGACGTGCCCGATGGTCGGGTTGGCGCCTTGCTGGAATCCCGGGTTTCCTTCGGCATCATCCAGGTCCTGAGTTCCAGGTAACACTGCTCGGGCCCGACCGGCACGATGGTGTACGCGGAAAAGAATATCGATGACGCCAGGATGCCGCTGTTGGGGAAGAGCTGCCAGACGACCGGATGGCGGCCGGACGTGTCGATGCCGGGGATCGGTGTGAAGTGCGTGTTGGCGCGGCTGGGCGATTCGCCATGGCTGATGAAGACCCAGTGGCGGCCGACATCGTCCCAGTCCTGGTTCTCGACATCCGGGCCCATCAGCGTTTTGTCGTGCAGGTACGACAGGTGATAGCCGTCCATGGCGTTCTCGCAGAACGCCTTCCAGTTCGCCATGATGTCGTAGCGGACCGGCCGTTTCTCCGAAAGCATCGAGATATCGTGCGGCCACATGTGTGTCTTCTCGACGCCGGCACACCACGTCTGGAAGTCCTCGTCGGGTCGCTCCTGGGGATTGACGAAAACGAGATCGCCAATCTGACCGATGCCGCCCTTGTGCAGACCGAGCTGGTCCATGTCGAGATCAGGGAAACACAGGTCCTTCTTCGGCAGACCGCGCAACCCGCCGTCGTCCACGTTGTAGGTCCAGGCGTGGTAGGGACAGACGATACCGTGCCGGGCATTCGCCTTTTCCTCGATCATCTTGGTGCCGCGATGCCGGCAGGTGTTGTGATAGGCCTTGAGCGCACCGTCCTTGCCGCGCACGACCAGCATCGGATAACGGCCGATCTGCACCGGCATGGTATCGCCGGCGTCCGGCACGTCCTGAGCGACGCAGGCGAAGGTCCAGGCGCGGCCGAACAACTCCTGCTGCTCACGCTCGAACCACTCGGGCGACATGTAGCAGTCCTTGGGAAGCAGCTGTTCGGCCCGCTTTGGCCTGGGCGGCGTGGTAAGCGTCATCCTGGTTCTCCTGACCGGGCGGCGTAGACTTGTCAGGGAAGTCTACGATGGAATCGGGTCCATCGATCAAGAGCCGTGACCCGGTGGGCCCGAGTAGCCTAGGGGGAGGGAGCGATGACCCGGATCGACGAGAAGCTGGCGCAAGGCGGCACTCTGCTGCTGGATGGCGCGATCGGCACCGAGTTGCAGCGCCGCGGTGTGCCGATGGATGACGACGCCTGGTGTGGCCGCGCCAACCTGTCGCACCCCGATGCTGTGCGCGACATGCACCGCGACTACATCGCCGCCGGCGCCGATATCATTACGACCAACACCTTCGGCACCAACCGCTACACCCTGGAACCGGCGGGCCTGGCCGACCGGTTCGAGGAAATCAACAGCGCCGCCGTCAGCCTGGCGCGGAAAGCGCGCGATGACGCCGGTCGCGACGTCGCGCTTGCCGGCTCCATGTCGACCATGCCGCCGCTAGCCCATGTCGACGAAACGCCGTCGGCCGAGGCAGCAGCGGATGACTATCGGCGGCTTGCGGAGACGCTGGCCGAGGGCGGCTGCGACGTCATCCTGTGCGAGATGATGATGACGGCCGGCCACGCGGAGGCTTGTGTCGACGCTGCCCGCGCGACCGGCCTGCCGGTTTGGGTCGGGTTCAGCGTCCACGAAAAGGCGGGCCGCATGATCACCTTTCCGAATGAGCGCAGCATGGAGGGCCCTTCTAGTACACCACTGCGCGAGGCGGATAGGAAACGTCAGCCATTCATCCCGTTCGCCGAACGCGTCATGGCCAACGGCGGTGCCGCCGCCGGCATCATGCATTCAGAGGTCGAGGACACGGCGCCAGGCCTGGATGCGTTGAAGACCGTGTGGTCTGGACCGCTGCTGGCCTATGCCCACAGTGGCACGTTCACGCCGCCGGACTGGACGTTCCGCGGCGTTATCGAGCCCGCGCCTTATGCCGAGGCGGCCGCCGGCTGGATCACCGAGCAAGGCGTCCAGATCGTCGGCGGCTGCTGCGGCCTGACACCCGACCACATCCGCGCACTGAAGGAACGGCTGAACTAGTGCTGGTCCGCTTACGCGGAGACGGCACCGGCCCACTCCCCTCCTGGCCACCCCGAGGATGCTGCCATGGGTGGCCTCGGCGAAAACGCCTCTCGGCGTTTTGCCCCGGTGGAGGGGCAGTGGGGCGGTGATGCCAACCGAACAGCGAACGCGCCGTGACGCCTAGCGCAGGATCGTGAGGTCATTCACCATGAGACTACCGTTGTCCATGGCCCAGGTCAGACCGACCGATTGACCGGGCTGGACGAGCGGAACATCGAGGCCTCTGGCGAGGTGGTAGATGACGCCGGTGTCCAGCGTAAGGGTACCGGCCTTCACGTCGATGGCCGTCACGGTGCCGGTTTCCGTTTCGCCCGCATAGGCCCAAGACGACACCGCCAGCGACGCCGAACAGGCGGCTGGGAGAACGAGATCACGCATGGTCTTTTCAATCCTTGCTGCGCATCGGCGGTTTCTAGGCCCGCCTGACGACAATCGGTTAGACGCTCGTGCGGGCGCCCACAGCCCGCCGTTTCAAGCGTCCTATCTGGGACCGAAAAGCCGCCGTTCAATCGTCTGGATCAAGGTCTTTTCGTGGCAATCCAACCGCTTTACGCAACCCTGCCATGCTTCCGGAGCGCAAGGCCCGCGGCCAGATACATGATGATGTAGACGATGACGCGATAGACCACAGCACTGCCCGGCGGAATGCAGATGAAGCTCATGCCGGTCAGGCCGCGCCGGCCGATTTCGTGCGCGATGCGGATGACCTCGTAATCGGTCATGCCGACCGGCTCGGCGAGCTCGCCCAGGATGTCGCCAGGTGCGGGACCGGCGCCGCCGATGCAGTCCATGTCGAAGTGGATGTACTGGCCCTTGGTGCCGTCATAGGCCTGGTCGAGCGCCTTCACCAACCCCTCGATGCCGAGGCCGGAACGCAGCTCCCACGAGCTGATGAACCGCGCGCCATCGTTCAGGTAGCGCCTGACGATGCGCTTGTCCTCCAGCATGCCGCGCTCGCCGATCTCGACCAGATGTTTGGGATGCATGTTGTCCAGGAACTCGTACATCTTGTGTTTCCACGACGACGACCCGGCGATGCGCGGGTCGCCGGTCAGGTAGTCGAGTTCGTGGGCGTCCCAGTGCGTATCCAGGCTGATGCAGCCGACTGGACCGTCGGTGTGCTCGGCGACCGGCTTGGCGATGGCATAGCTGCCGCATGGGCTGTTCTGGCCGATGACGATGGGCACGGCGCCGGCGTCAAGCGCGTCGTTGACCTTGGCCTCGACCGCGGCCTGGGCGGCCAGGACGTTCTCCGCCGTCGGGTTCTCCATGGCTTCGGCCGGGATATCGGCATCGCCATAGTCGACCAGCTTGATCGTCTCGAAGACGTCGAGGTCGAAATCCTGGATATAGCCGGACGGGTAGCGCGCCGACTGCTGGCGCACCCGTTTCGGCGCGGCGATCCAGTCCTCCATCGGCACGCCCGCATAGGTGCCGCCAGAGGCCGCGACATAGGGCGCGCCGATCACCGCGATGTCGGCGCCCTTCAGATCCGCCGGCGTCTTGGCGACCGGCTGGCTCATGAAGCTCGGTGTTTCCGGCGCAAGGAGCGGATAGTCGCGTCCGGCGGCGAAGCTTGTCGAGGTAAAGGTCTTCCAATCCGGATAAGTCATGGCGTTGCGTCTTCCTTTTCTCTGTGGCCCAGCAGTTCGTCTTGCCGGCGGTGTTCGTCGCGGTCCCAGGTTCGACAACGCTGATCGACATCCATGTCGTCGTTATCGAGCAGCGGAAACAATCGATCGATCATGTCTTGCAACAAGCGTCGTTCATCTTTGTCGAAGTTGGCGGTCAGCATGGCGAGAACGTTCTGTCGTGCGGTCAACAACCGTTCGCAGCAATCCTCGCCCAACGCCGAGAGGAAGAGGGCGAGCTCGCGTTTGTCGCGACCCTGTCGGCGCACAAC
Source organism: Pseudomonadota bacterium (assembly GCA_039028155.1). NCBI lineage: Bacteria > Pseudomonadati > Pseudomonadota > Pseudomonadota bacterium. The sequence goes on along the minus strand of JBCCIS010000002.1, from coordinate 128,151 downwards.
GTGACCGGCCGCCTGCAGCCGGTCGACGAGGCGAACCGTCGCCGACTGGGATAGACCAAGCTGGCGCTCGAGCCCGCGCACCGTCATGCCCGGCGCGCTGCCGAGTATCACCAGGGCCTGATTATCGGACGGACCGAGACCGGACGTGCGCGTTAATGCGGCGTCGACCCTTTCGTGAACAAGTGTGGCGAACACCCCCAGGTGGTTCGCCAATACCCGGCGCTTTCTACCTTTGGCCATACCTCCCTCACACACTGCTTCTTTTCGTTCAGCCTACACCACAATGTATGCGACATGCAGCCGAGAGGCCCCGGCCGACCTTTTCGTTCCCCGTGGGTCCGCGCAATGACGCCACACAAACAGCGTTGCAGTTGATAGACTTCGTGACAACGCGAAGGGGGAGAAGCGCCATGACGGCCAAGCTGATCAAAGGCAAATGGGTGATCACCGATGCCGCGAGCCCGGCGATCAGTGACGGCGCCGTTCTGGTCGAGGGCGACCGGATTGCCGCGACAGGAACTTTCGACGATCTGGCGGCCGCCCATCCCGACGCTGCGGTCATTGGCTCCGGCGACCACGCGGTAATGCCCGGCCTGATCAACGCCCACCATCATCACGGTGGCATCACCGGCATTCAGCACGGCGTCCCCGATATGTTGCTGGAAAGCTGGATCCGCGCGCTGGACGCCGGCCGAGCAGGTGATGAACGCCTGGACGTCCTGCTATCGTGCGCGCGCCTCTTACGATCGGGCGTCACCAGTGTCGTCGATATGGCGTCGGGGCGCGGCACGCCCGAAGCCTGGCGTGACACCATGTCGCGCGCGCTCGACGCCTATCGCGAAACCGGCATCCGCGCGGCCTTCACGCCGGGCGCCAACGATCAGGGCTGGCTCGGTGTCGGTCCCGGCGCGTGCGACGACGATTTCTTGAAGACCCTGCCGGGCGACCTCGCCAACGCGGTGCGGCCCGAACTGCCCAATCAAAACTCCATCATGCCGGACGACTATCTGGCCATCATGGACAATCTGATCGCAGGCGTCGGCGACGATGACCGGGTCACCGTCTGGTACGGACCGCCGGGTGTGCCGTGGATCACCGATCGCTTCTATGGCGATATCGCCGACGCCGCGCGACGCCACGATACCGGCCTGCAGACCCATGTCTCGGAGTCCTATTACGAGGGACTGATGGGGCCAAAGTTTCACGGCGCGCCGATGATGCGGCACCTGCACGGCCTGGGCGTCAGCGGGCCAAATGTGTCGATCGCCCACGGCGTCTGGGTCACCGAGGACGAGATGGCGTTGATGGCCGAGACCGGCACCGCGGTCAGCCACAACCCCAGTTCCAACCTGCGCCTGCGCGCCGGGACAGCGCCGCTGAATGCCTATCTGGCCGCAGGGGTGACGACCGGCATCGGCCTCGACAACACGGCGATCGGCGACGACGACGATATGTTCGCGGAAATGCGCTTGGCGCTGCGCCTGGCGCGCAGCCCGACTTACCGCGAGCCGGCGCCTTCGAACGGCGACGTCCTGGCGCTCGCCACAACCGGCGGCGCAAAGCTGATGCGCCGCGACCACGAGCTCGGCCGTTTGGCCGAAGGTTACCTCGCCGACATCGTGCTGGTGCGCCTCGACCGCATCGCCTGGCCCTGGATCGCGCCGGAAGCCGATCCGCGCGACCTCGTTCTGCTGCGCGCCCGCGCCGATGATGTCGACAAGGTTCTGATCTCAGGCGAGCTGGTGCTGGACGACGGCCGTCCGACCCGGTTCGACATCGACGAGGTCGGCCTCGAGGCCGCCGCGCTGATGGCCGAGACCGCCTATCCCGACGACGCCGCACGGGTTGCCGCCGCGCTGATCCCCCACATCGAAGCCTGGTACGCCGGCTGGGACCACAAGGACCGCGTCGCCTATCAGCCGATGAACTCGCGGGTTTGATTTAGACGGTTGCGGCACCGGCCCACTCCCCCTCCCGACCACCCCGAGGATGCTGCCATGGGTGGTCGGGAGGGGGAGTGGGCGGGCGGTGGCAGCTACCGCACAGACCGCGTTAGCCGCCATGTCTTGATATGGAAGCGCCAGATCAAGAGCAGCGCCGACACGCCGAGACCAAGCGCCAGGCCCCACCACAGGCCCTGCGGACCCCAGCCGGCGACGAAGCCCAGAAGGTAGCCGCCGGTGACACCGAAACCCCACAGGCCGAAGCAGGCGAGCAGCATGGGTACCAGCGTGTCCTTTAGGCCACGCAGGGATTGGACGGCGATCATCTGCAGGCCGTCGAAGATCTGAAAGATGGCGGCGACCGCGAACAAGCTGATGGCGAGCGCGGCGACGTCTGCGTCCGCATACTCCAGCGCGCCGAGGAACAAACCGATGATCGGTTCCGGCACCGTCCAGACGATGGTGGCGACGATCAAGATGATGACCGAGCCCATGGCGAGCGCCAGGAAGCCAGCATTGCGCGACTGCTGCGGCCGGCCCGCGCCGATGCCGTAGGCGACCCGGATCGCCGCCGCCTCGGCGATCGCGAAGGCCAGCACCAAACCGATATCGATAACGCCAAAGACGATTTGGCTCGCCGCCAGCGCAACAGCGCCGAACAGGCCCATCAAGATCGCGACGACCGAGAACATGCCACTTTCGGCCAGCGTGATGCCGGCGATTGGCAGCCCGTGGCGCAGGATGTCGCCCCACACCTTGGGTTCCGGTCGCTGCAGGCCGGGGAAGATCATGTAGTCCTCGATCGCCGTCGACCACCGGACATAGCCCGACAGGCAGGCCAACGTGAAGAAACTGACAATGACGCTGCCATAGCCGGCACCGGCGACACCGAGTGCCGGGAAACCGAAATTGCCGAACACCAGGGTGTAATTGACGACCATATTCAGGCCGACCGCCAGGATGGCGACGACCATGATGACGTGGGCGCGCCCAAGTGCGGCCAGGAAGTTGGCGAGCACCGCGTAAATCATGGTCGGCGGGAACGACCACATGAACGCGTAGACGTACTCTTCCGCCGACGCCATCACCGCGGGATCCTGGCCTGTCAACGTCAGCACCGGGATCAGCGCCAGGCAAAAGCCGATGCCGACCACCGACATCATGGCCGCCATCCACATGCCCTGGCGCACGCATAGGCTCGCCTCGGCCTTGTCGCCTTTGCCGTGGGCCTGGGCGACCAGGACGCCAACGATGGAAATGACGCCGATCGAGATCGACAGCGCGTCCCACATCAAGTTGCCGGAAAGGCCGACCGCCGCCAATTCTACCGTGCCCAGCCGCCCGACGAACATCATGTCGGTCAAGTAGATGCCGAACTCCGCCAGATAGGCGGCCGCCAGCGGCGCGGCGATGGCGATCAGCGTGCCGATCTCGCGACCCTTGGTGGGCTTGGCCGGTGCCGGTGACGTTGATGACGTCATGGCTGGATAGCCTGGCCAACAACGGGCGTCCTGATGGGCGCCTCCGCCTTTATCCGCATGGTTTTTGGTCCCCTGGCCGTCGGGCGGCGGCCGCGCGGATTATGGGCTTTGTCCGTCACGCACGGCAAGCCCCGGCCGGCAGTGGTCCGGCGGGTGGCGCGGTCCGACACTTGCGATGACCGCAAAAAACACCTAGGTCCACTGGATGCCGATGCGCCCCGCAGGACGCCACCTTCATCACTTGGTCTTGGCCGCCGCCTTGGCTGTTGGGCTGGCATGGGCGGCGCCGGCCGCCGCCGATATCGAGGCCGACATCAACGCGGCCTTCGCCGCCGCCGAGGCCGGGGACATCACCGGCGCCCACGAAAAACTGACGGCGATCATCCGCTCCGGCGAACTGCCGTCCGAGCGCCTCGCGATCATGTACTTTAACCGCGGCGTCGCCCGCCAGCTGATGGGTCAGCTTGGCGACGCGGTGGATGACTTCGATCAGGCGATCGCGCTTGCGCCGGCTTACGCGGACGCACTCTATAACCGGGGTGAGACGCTGCTGGTCCTGGGTCAGCCGGAAGCCGCCTTCGGCGATTTCGAGCGCGTCATCCTGCTGCAGCCCAATGCGCTGGACGCGCGCATTTCGCGCGCCGATGCCATGCTGGCCATGGGCCAACCCAAGGAAGCGCTCGACGCCTACACCGAGGTGCTCGAGTACGACCCCACGCTGCTTTACGCATATGTCGGGCGTGCGCGCGCCTGGCGTTCCGTCGGCAATCTCCAGCGCGCCGTGGTCGACTATATCGCCGCGTTGAACATCACGCCCGGCGATCCCGATCTTCTGGCCGAACGCGGCACAGTCCTGGCCGAACTGGGTGACCATGAAAGTGCGCTCAGCGACTTCAACAAGGTGCTCGCGATCTATCCCGACCAGGCCGGCGCGCTCTACGGGCGCGGCGTCGTCTATGGCCAGCAGGGTAGTTACGAATTGGCGCTTGCCGACTTCAATCACCTGATCGAGATCGCGCCGGAACTGGGCGATGCCTATTTCATGCGCGGCATGGCCAGGCTCGCCATGGGCGATGAACTCGGCGCCGAAGACGACTTCATGAGCGCCTACGCTAACGGCGCCCAGAACGACCGCCTCGACGCGATCCTCAGGGAACGCGGAATTATCGAATAGCAGCCTCGTCCGATCGGACAATGCCGGGGCGTGGGCTGGCGATGCGACTTCTCAGTCAGCCTATCAGCGTAAGAGACGCCGCAGCACCGGCGGCAGCTTTCCCTCCAGCGCCAGAATGGCAACGATGACGAGCGCCGCGCCGGCGAGCTGCGCCGGCGTCATCACCTCGCCCAACAACAAGGCGGCGAGCGCCAGTGTCGAGACCGGACCTATGGTCGATACCAGCGCGGAGCGCGACGCACCGACCCGGCGGATACCCTCGGTGATCAAGAGGAACGGCATGACCGAGCAGAACAGCGCCATGGCCGCGATCATGATGAAGGCGCTCCACGACATGGCCAGCGCTTCGACAGGCGTCGACACCAGAAACTGGGTCGTCGTGCCGATGACCGCGCCGGTCACGGCACCCATCGCCATGCGCGCCGATCCAAGTTTGGGACCGAGCGCCTGGTTGATCATGAAGTAGATGGCAAAGGCGAACGCCGAACCGATCGCCCAAAGGCCGCCGACAAGGTTCGTGTGAAAGAGCTCGCCGTTGGCCACACCCATGACGAGGATGATGCCCGCCTCGGCACCGACCAACGCGATGAGCTGGCGCGCCGGCGGCCAGCGCCGACGCCGGATCGAATCGAAGGCGAGCACGAAAATTGGGAAGCTGAACAACAGCACGCGCTCGACCGAGACGTCGATCAGCGCCAGAGCGGTGAAGTCGAGGTAACCGGCAAGCCAGTAGCCGATCAGCCCGCCACCGATGGCGTAGAGAAAATCCCGCGGCGCCATGGCGAGGTTTCGGAATCCGCCGCGCAGCGCCGTCGCCGCCAGCACCATCATCGGAAACGCCAGGCCATAGCGCACCGCCATCAGCGTCACGACATCGACGCCCTCGGCATAGATGTACTTCGCCAGTATCCCCTTCAGCGACAGCGCAAGCGCGGAGATGACGACACACGCGATACCGATCAGCTCGGTGCGTCGCGTCGTTTGCGCGGTGTCATCCGCGGACGTTGTGGAATCGTGACCACTCATGACGAGGGTCTTTAGCCCGCGTTACCGGTGTGCGTCCAACGCCGCTTACACACCGTCAGCCCTTCGGACCATCCGGCCGGGTGGCGACATAGATCCCCGCGGGGATCATGCAGGCGGCCTGGATGGCGAGGATCCACCAGGCGAGGCCGACAACAAGACTGACGATGAAGGTCAGCGCCATGACCGTGCAGGCCATGATCTTGTAGGGCCGGGCGATCGCACCATAGGTCTCCCAATCGTGGATCATGGGACCGAACCGGGCGTGACTGACCAGCCAGTGGCGCAGGCGCGGCGAGCCCTTGCCGAACGCGAAGGCGGCAAGAATGACGAACGGCGTGGTCGGCAACACCGGAAGGAAGATACCGACCGCGCCCAGCACAAGCGCCGCCCAACCCAGCGTCAACCACAAGAGGTCGCGATGGCGGCGACGTCGCGTCTCGACGACTGCGTTGACTTCATCGGGCATGGTGTCGACCGGCGGCCGGTGTGACCATGGCGCGCCGTCAGCCGTCGGGCGCGATCAGCGGACCGAGCGGCTTGCCGGCCATGATGTGGACGTGAAAATGGGGCACCAGCTGACCGCTGGCGGCACCCTGGTTCGCGATCAGGCGATGGCCTTCAGTGGTGACGCCCAGGTCGTCGCAAATCTTGGCGACGGCGCGCCAGAACCCGACGATCTCCGCGTCGCTCGCCGTGGCGTGAAAGTCGTCATGGGCAATGTACTTGCCCTTCGGGATCACCAACACATGCACCGGCGCTTGCGGCGCGATGTCGTGGAACGCCAGCACGAAGTCGTCTTCATAGACCGTCTTGTTGGGCAACTCGCCGCGCAGAATCTTGGCGAAGATGTTGTCGTCGTCATAGGTCTCGAAGTCGATCGCCATGGTCTGGGCCTCCGCCGGATGTCACGAAATCGCCTAACACAGGGCCGCGAAACTGTCACGAAGGGGTGGCAGGTTCCGCACAGCGATGACCGACCACCTTCGGGAGTTCGAGACCGTGACCATCACGACCGATGAACCGACGGCGCGACGCCGGAGGGTAGCCGACACCCGACGCTGCGATGTGAGTTGCGCATCAAGGGAACGCGCGCCGGCCCTCAAGCTGATACCTGGACCGCTCGTTTACGTGTCGTTGGCCACGCGCCGAATTTTCGATTAGGCGGCGATACCGCCGCGCAGGTTCCAGGCTAGCCCGCTCCCCCTCCCGGCCACCCATGGCAGCATCCTAAGGGTGGCCGGGAGGGGGAGCGGGCCGGCTATGGAGCCAAATCAGAAAGCTCTAGGCGGCGGCGCGCTCGCGCTTTTCGACCAGTTCGAGCCAGCGCGACGAGACCGCATTGCAGAAGGCGCGCGAGTTCGCCTCGTTCTCGGCGAAGTCGGCCTGCCAGCGCTCGAGGTACCAGGGATGGTGGGCCTCCAGATCGGCCTTCACGCCGACCATCCACTGGTGCCACAGTTCAGTGCTGACCTCGAAGTGGCACTGGAAGCCGTAGCTGGCGCCCTTGCGGAAAGCCTGGTTGGGACATTTCTCGCCGGTCATCAGCACGTCGGCGCCAGGCGGAATGTCGAACGTGTCCTCGTGGTACTGCATCAGATGCTGGGAGGGCGCGAGTCCGCTCAGCAGCGGATCGTCCTTGGCGCTCTCGGTCGCCGTCAACTCGGTGAAGCCGAGCTCGGTCCAGCCCTGCTTGTGGACCCGGGCGCCGAGCGCGCGCGCCAACACCTGAGAGCCCAGGCAGACGCCCAGGATCGGCTTGCCGTGCTCGTGCACCGCGCGGGCAAAGATCGCGGCATCCGCCAGATAGGGATGGTTGCCGTCGTCCTCGGCATACTGGGCGCCGCCCAGCATGACCAGGCCATCGAAGCCGGCATCGGTGGCCGGCAGGGCCTCGCGCTTGTCGGGACGCACGGTCAGGGTTCGAACGCCCGCCGCCTCGAAGGACTCAGCGATGACGCCCAAATGGCAGCCGGGATAGAACTGCAATACCAGGATCTCGGTCATGACCCTGGTTATCGTGTCCCGCGCGCGGCGACAAGATGGAAAGCGGCGGCACCGGGGTGACGAAACCATGACCCGCCATGCAGAAAACGCATGGTCACTGTGCATGTGCAGCAATTGTAAAATTCAATAAATTCACCACATTAGCTTTGTCGAAAGCACGAAGCTTTCGCACTGCAGCAAGACCGGGCGATGGGCTTTTGATCCCACCGAATGGTCTTGCTGACGACTTTGATTGAGGAGAAACACCATGTTGCGAGATGTGATGAACAGCTATCGCAGCTGGCGGCGCCAGGCCCAGACCCGTCGGGAAGTGGCCCGTCTCGATCCTCGCCTGCGGGCCGATATCGGCCTGCCGGATCAGGGTGACCCGACGCTGGTTGGCACCAGCTGGTTCGCCCAGCCGCGCGACCGGTTCTAACCGGGAGGCGGCAGGGATCGCGATGGAACAGCCCGCTTGCTGTGACAACGCTTCAGGCCGGGACTGAACCACCGTCTTCCGCGCGCATGCCGGGAGTGGTGTTCGGTCCCGGCCCTTTCTTTTCTTCATACACAGTCGAATTCCGCTGCCGGCTTGACAGTTTGAGCCGGCCCGGCGATGAGGCGCCATGGAGACCATGACGCTTGACCGCCTGCCTTTGCGCGCCCGCGGCAAGGTGCGCGACATCTATGATCTCGACGACGCCCGCCTGCTGCTGGTCGCCAGCGACCGGCTGAGCGCGTTCGACGTCGTCCTACCGACGCCGATCCCGGACAAGGGGCGGCTTTTGACTGGGTTGAGCCTGTTCTGGTTCGATTTTCTGAAAGGCGTGGTCCCCAACCACATCATCGGCACCGATCTGAGCGAGCTGGACGTCAGCGACGACGAACGCGCTTGGCTCAACGGGCGCGCCGTCATCGTGCGCAAGGCTGAGGTTCTGCCCGTCGAATGCATCGCGCGCGGTTATCTGGCCGGCAGCGGCTGGAAGGACTATGGCGCGACCGGCGCGATCAGCGGTGTCACTTTGCCCGACGGCCTGAGGTTGGCCGATCGCCTGCCGGAGCCGATCTTCACACCGTCGACCAAGGCGGAGGTCGGCACCCATGACGAAAACATCAGCTTCGAGACCGCCGCTGCCCAGGCCGGCGACGCGTTGATGGCCGAGGTGCGCGATATCACGCTTGCGCTTTATGGCCGCGCCCGCGATCACGCCGCCGAACGCGGCATCATCATCGCCGATACCAAGTTCGAGTTTGGCCTGATCGATGGCGAACTCACCCTGGTCGACGAATGCCTGACATCCGACAGTTCGCGCTTCTGGCCGGCAGATTCCTGGATGCCCGGAGCCTCGCCGCCATCGTTCGATAAACAGTTCGTGCGCGACTGGCTGGAGAACGAGTCGGACTGGGACAAAACACCGCCCGGACCAGCACTGCCGGCGGATATCGTCGAACGCACGAGGGCGAAGTATGTCGAGGCCTATGAAAGGCTCTCAAACCGGCAGTTTTCCTAGCGTTTGAGCTATGCTGGCGACGCATGCCAGCATTGATCTTCGACCAATTGTCGCCGTCTCCCGAAATCCCCACCTTTTCCGCCAGTAAGGGCCGGTCCAAAGGATCGGTCTAACGCCTGCATAGGAAAGGGCGAGACAATGAATCAGATTACAAAAACCGTCCGTCGCTTGCGCGACCGTTCCATCCTTCGCCGTGAGATGGGCCTGCTTTCCGACCATCAGCTGCGCGATATCGGCATGGAGCGTATCGACGTGCCGAACACCGGGTTCGTTTACCGGCACACCGCCGGTTGATCACGATATAGGGCGCACCACTTTTGGGTCTTTGCCTGAAAGCGGTGCGCGGCCTATAAACCACCCGGCTTCGGTGACCGTAAGTAACGGCAACACACGAACGTAAGAGGCCTAGGGATTTGGTCGGCAAGTGTGCCCGAAAGGGTCACGATCGAACCCTATCGAGACCTGCGAAGACACCATGGGATCGTGATGATCCCAACGTTCTGCTGTTCTTGGCCAAAAGACGTCCGAACCTGGTGGTTAAATGAAGTCGTCACATATCCTTGCCGTCGTTTTGGCGGTCGCGGTCATCGCATGGGTGCTGTCGGGTCAACTGGCCGACGAAACACCCGCGACGGCTGACGTCACGACGGAAGCCAACACCGATGACGCCGCCGAGACGGCGCCGCCCGCTGAGGTGCGCGTCAGCACCGTCACGGCAGCCCCCTACGACCTGGAACTTGTCGTGACCGGCCGCACCGCGGCAAGCCGCGACGTTGAGCTTGAGGTCGAGACAACCGGCCGCATCGTCGAGATCACCGTTTCGGAAGGCGACCGTGTGGCCGAGGGCGATGTCATCGCGCGCATTGCCCAGGACGACCGGCCCGAACGGTTGGCCCAGGCGCGCGCCCTGGTCGAACAGCGCCAGATCCAGTACGACGCATCGCAAGAGCTGATGGCAAGCGGTTGGCGCGAAAAGACCACCAACGCGCAGGACAAGGCCGAGCTGGACGCGGCGCTGGCCGATCTTGCCGCCATCCGCCTGGACATCGCGCGCACCGAAGTCACCGCGCCCTTCGACGGCGTTCTCGACGAGTTGATGATCGAAGTCGGCGACGTCGTCGACATCAACGAAACGATCGGCATGCTTTACGATCTGGATCCGGTGATCGTCGTGGCCTCGGTCAGCGAGCGCGAGATCGGCCATATCGAGGTCGGCGACACCGGACGTGCCCGCCTGATCACCGGCGGGGAGGTCGACGGCGTCATTCGGTTCGTCTCTAAGGTCGCCGAGGCCGAGACGCGGACCTTCCGTGTTGAATTGGAATTGGCCAACCCCGACAGCACCATTCCCGATGGCCTGACCGCCGATGTCGTCTTGCCCCTGGACACCGTGCCAGCGCATCTGATTTCACCGTCGGTTCTGGCGTTGGCCGATGACGGCACCATCGGCGTCAAGGTCGTCGACGCCGACAACACCGTCGCGTTCGTGCCGATCACCATCGTCGCCGATACGCCAAACGGCATCTGGGTCGCCGGCCTGCCACAAACCGCGACCTTGATCACGGTCGGCCAGGAGTTTGTCGCGGCGGGTCAGAAGGTCACGCCGGTAACCGTCGCCGAGGCACAATGAACGGCATCATCAAGGCGGCGTTCAGTCGGCCGCGCACGATGTTGTCCCTGCTGGTGCTGATCCTGATCGCCGGCACCGTCTCCTATATCACCATCCCTAAGGAGTCGGATCCCGACATCGACATCCCGATCATCTATGTCTCGATGCATCACGAGGGTATCTCGCCCGACGACTCCGAACGCCTGTTGGTGCGCCCGATGGAGCAGGAGCTGAAGAGCATCGAGGGCGTCAAGACGATGACGTCGACGGCTTACGAAGGTGGCGCCAACGTGATCCTGGAGTTCGATGCCGGTTTCAATCCGGATATCGCCCTGGAAGACGTTCGCACCCAGGTCGATCAGGCGCGCCCGGAATTGCCCGACGAGACCGACGAGCCGACCGTTAGCGAGGTGAACCTCTCGCTCTTCCCGATCCTGGTGGTCACCCTTTCCGGCAATCTGCCGGAACGGACATTGCTTGGCCTGGCCCAGGATCTCGAAGAGGACATCGAGAGCATACCCGCGGTCCTGGAAGCGACGATCGGGGGTGAACGCGAGGAGCTGGTCGAGATCATCATCGACCCGATGAAGGTCGAAAGCTACGGCCTGAACGTCGCCGAGATCGCCGACTTCATCAGCCGGTCGAACATGCTGGTCGCCGCCGGTTCGCTCGACACCGGCTCCGGCCGTTTCGCGATCAAGGTGCCGGGACTCTTGGAAAGCCTGCAGGATATCCTGGAGCTGCCGCTGAAGATCGAGGGCGATGCGGTGACGCGCGTGCGCGACATCGCCGAGGTCCGTTCGACGTTCAAGGACCCGGAAGGCTTCGCGCGGGTTGGTGGCGAAAGCGCGTTCACGTTGGAAGTCTCGAAACGCACCGGCGAAAACATCATCGACACGATTGAGCAGGTGCGCGCGGTGGTGACCCAGGCATCCGCCCTGTGGCCCGAGGGCGTCGACGTCGCCTATTCGCAGGATCGCTCGACCGACATCCGGCTCATGTTGAGCGACCTGCAGAACAACGTCTTAAGCGCGGTCCTGCTCGTCATGATCGTCATCGTCTGGGCGCTTGGTTGGCGCTCGGCGGGTCTTGTCGGCGTTGCCATCCCCGGCTCGTTCCTGGCCGGCATCCTGGTCTTGAACGCGTTCGGGCTGACCATGAACATCGTCGTTCTGTTCAGCCTGATCCTGGCGGTCGGCATGCTGGTCGACGGCGCCATCGTGGTCACCGAATACGCCGACCGCAAGATGATCGAGGGCGTGCACCGGCGCGATGCCTATCGCATGGCGGCCGAGCGCATGGCGTGGCCGATCACCGCGTCGACCATGACGACGCTGGCCGCCTTCGCGCCGCTTCTGTTCTGGCCCGACATCGTCGGCGAGTTCATGAAGTTCCTGCCGATTACCTTGATCGCGACCTTGACCGCCTCGCTCTTCATGGCGCTCTTGTTCGTGCCGACCTTGGGCAGCCTGATCGGCAAGGCGAGTTCGGGCGATTCGCAAAAGATGCAGGCGCTGGCCGCCGATTCCGGCAGCCTGGACGATCTCAAAGGATTCACCGGCACCTATGTCGGTGTGCTGCGCTGGGCGTTGCGCCGTCCCGGATGGATCCTGTTCGCCGCCGTCGCCTGCCTTGTCGGCGCCCAGGTCCTCTATGGCACGTTCGGCAAGGGCATCGAGTTTTTCCCGGAGGTCGAACCGGAACAGGCGGCGCTTCAGATCCACGCCCGCGGCAATCTGTCGGTGTGGGAAAAGGACGCCCTGGTCTATGAGGTCGAGCGGCGCATCCTGGACATGGACGAGCTGGAGACGATCTACGCGCGCACCGGTTCGTCGGAAGGCGCCGATGACCAGGCCGAGGACGTTATCGGCACGATCCAGATCGAGTTCGTCGACTGGGATCAGCGCCGCACGGCCGACGAGATCTTCGCCGACATCCGCGAACGCACCGCCGATCTGGCCGGCATAGTCGTCGAACCACGCAAGCAGGAGTCAGGACCGCCGGGCGGCAAGGCCATTCAGATCGAGATCGGCTCCAGCTATCCCGAGCTGATCGCACCCGTGGTGGCGGACGTGCGCGCGCATCTGGAACAGATGAACGGCTTGATCGATATCGAGGACAGCCGCCCGCTGCCGGGCATCGAGTGGGAGATCGAAATCGACCGCGCCCAGGCCGCCAAATTCGGCGCCGACGTGCAGCTTCTGGGATCGATGGTGCAACTCGTCACCAACGGCCTGTTGCTCAGCACCTACCGTCCCGACGGTTCGCGCGACGAGATCGATATTCGCGCACGCTTCCCGGTCGACTGGCGCACGCTCGATCAGTTGGACCGCCTGCGTATTCAGACCAACCAGGGCCTGATACCGGTTAGCAACTTCGTCATCCGTTCGCCGCAGCCGAAGATCGGCATCATCGAGCGAATCGACAGTCGCCGCGTCATGACCGTTCAGGCCGACGTCGCACCCGGCGTCCTGGCCGATGCCAAGGTGCGCGAGATTCGAGCCTGGATGGAAGAGCAGGAATTCGACTCGCACATCACCATTGAGTTCAAAGGCGAGGACGAAGATCAGAAGAACGCGCAGGCATTCTTGATGAAGGCATTCGCCATCGCGCTCTTCATGATGGCGATCATCCTTGTCACCCAGTTCAACAGTTTCTACAGCGCCTTCCTGATCCTCTCCGCCGTCGTCATGTCGACCATCGGTGTCATGATCGGCCTTCTGGTCACCGGTCAGCCGTTCGGCATCGTCATGTCGGGCATCGGCGTCATCGCACTAGCCGGCATCGTGGTGAACAACAACATCGTCTTGATCGACACGTTCGATCGGCTCGCCAAGACGACGCCGGATGTCATGGAGGCGATCCTGAAGACAGGCGCACAGCGCTTCCGCCCGGTGCTGTTGACCACGATAACGACGATCCTGGGCTTGATGCCCATGGTGCTGTCGACAAACATCGACTTCTTCTCGCGCCAGGTCTCGGTCGGCGCGCCGTCGACCCAGTGGTGGACCCAGCTGGCGACCGCCATCGTCTTCGGCCTGGCGTTCGCCACCATGCTGACGCTGATCGTGACACCCAGCGCCTTGATGGCGCGCGCCAACGTGCGCGCCTGGCGCCAGCGCCGCCGCGACCGCCGCGCCGCGCGCCGCGCCGAGAAAGAGGCGGCGGCCACACCTGCCGAGTAGCCAGCGGCAAAGTTGCGCTAGTATCGGTTTATGACAAATGCCGATCTGCGTGAGCGTTTCATCGACCTGGCGCTCGCCAATCCCGCCAACGCCGCCATTCTGGAACGGCTGCCCGCGCTGGGCGCGCCTGATGCCTGGCTCGTCGCCGGGTGCCTTTACCAGGCGGTGTGGAACGACAAAGCCGGGCGTGCGCCGGACGAAAACGTCAAGGACTACGACATCTTCTATTGCGACCGGTCCGACCTGGGCTGGGACGCCGAAGACGCTGTCATCAAGCGCGCCGACAGCCTGTTCGCCGATCTCGGTATCGAGCACGAGGTCAGGAACCAGGCGCGCGTCCATCTTTGGTACGAAAAGAAGTTCGGCGAACCGGGCACGGTCCTGACGTCAAGCCGTGACGGCATTGAACGGTTCCTGGTCGCCTGCACCTGCGTCGGCTTGCGTACCGGGCCGGAAGGCCTGGAGCTGTGCGCACCACATGGTCTTCAGGAACTCTTCGATGGACGGTTGGCGCCCAACCCGCTTCAGCCCAGTGGCAACTTTCGCGCCAAAGCGCTTTCCTATCAGGCGCGCTGGCCATGGCTGAAGATCGTCGACGAGGTAGCGAACGATGTGCCGACGGCGCCGGTGGGCATGGAAAGCTTGCCGGGCGGTCGATGACGGGCTACAGCGCCGCATAACCCGTCGCAGGGTGTTGGGGACAGACGCGCCGCCACCGCCGGAACATGGCGCAAGCGGCGCCAGATTGGGTGCGATGACAGAGCCTTACGTCTATCTGGAGGATCAGGTCGCCGGCCGCGAGCGCTTCTACGGCGCGCCGGTGCGCTGCCTAACGGCCGATCGCCTTGAGGATGTCGAGCCCTGCTTCGCGGCCATGGCCGAGTGCCTGGACCAGGGCCTGCATCTGGCCGGGTATGCCAGCTACGAGCTCGGCTATGGCCTGGAGCCGAAGTTGACGGCGCTGTTGCCGGCGGGCCGGATGACGCCGCTGCTTGCCTTCGGCGCCTTCGAAACGGTCCAGCACCAGCCGCCGTTGACGTTCGACACCGGCTGCAATTTAGGCGGCCTCGATCCGGCATGGTCGCTGCAAGACTATGTCAGCCGCTTCGATCGCGTAATGGATTACATCCGGTCGGGCGATGTCTATCAGATCAATCTGACCTTCCCGATGACGGGCACCGTCGATGGCAACGCGATGGGCCTTTATGGCGATCTGCGGCAGCGCCAGCCGGTGCGTTACGGCGGCGTGGTCAGCCTGGGCGAACCGACGGTCGTGACCGTGTCGCCGGAACTGTTCTTTCAGTTGGACGGACGCCGCATTCGCGTGCGGCCGATGAAGGGCACGGCCGGACGCGGCGCGACCCAGGCCGACGACGACGCGATCGCGCGCGCCATGCAGGCCGACGACAAGTCACGAGCCGAGAACCTGATGATCGTCGACCTCTTGCGCAACGATGTCGGCCGGGTCAGCGAGATCGGGTCGGTCGAGGTCACCGACCTTTTCACGGTAGAGACGTTTCCAACGCTGCACCAAATGACCTCGGGCATCGAGGCCCGGTTATGCGAGGGCATCGATGTGCCGCAGATCTTTCGAAGCCTGTTTCCATGCGGCTCGGTCACGGGCGCGCCGAAGATCCGGGCCATGGAAATCATCCGCGAGATCGAGAGTGGACCGCGAGGCGCCTATTGCGGCGCCATCGGATACATCGAGCCCGGCGGCGCGGCATGTTTTAATGTCGCGATCCGAACCCTAAGTCTCTTTGGTAACGATCAGATCGTCTACAACGTGGGCAGCGCGATCGTGTCGGATTCGCGCCCGCAATCGGAGTACGAGGAATGTCTGCTGAAAGCGAGAGTCATGACAAGCACGCTTGAACCATCGGTCACGGTCGGAGCGTTGTCGGCATGATCCGTCATATCGTTCTGTTCCGCGCCGAGGACCCGGCCAACGTCGAGGCGGTCAAGAACGGGCTCAGGCGCCTGTGCGAGATCCCGGCGGCAACTGTCCTGGAGGTCGAATTGAACAGCCGCAAGGATGCGCTGTCCGACGAGATCGATGTCGTCGTCTATGGCGAGTTCGAGGATGAGGCAGCGCTCGAGGCGTTCAAGGCGCATCCGATCTATCACGAGACCATCCAGGTGGTCCGGCCGATGCGCGATCTGCGCATTGCCGTCGATTTCGAGTCGCCGTCGAAAGCGCCCGGTTCGCTGCGCGACGGAGACGCTGCGTGACGTCGCTGACGTTGGCTACGTGGAACATCAACTCGGTGCGTCTCAGGATCGACACGGTGATCGCCTATTTGAAGGAACACCAGCCGGACGTCCTGGCGCTGCAGGAAATCAAGGCGACCGACGAACAGTTCCCCGCCGACGCCATTCGCGATGTCGGCTGGGAACACATAGCCGTCAACGGTTTCAAGGGATACAACGGCGTCGCGATCGTCAGCCGCGTGCCGTTCTCCGATAGCGGCAAGAAGGACTGGTGCGGCAAGACCGACGGGCGCCACGTCTGGGCCGTGCTGCCCGGCAAGATCGAACTCAACAACTTCTATGTGCCCGCCGGCGGTGACGTACCGGATCCCGACCTGAACCCGAAGTTTGCCCATAAGCTGCAGTTCGTCGATGACATGACATCGTGGTTCGCCGCGCGCAAGAAACCAAGGAACCGCTTTGTCATGGTCGGCGATCTGAACATCGCGCCGCTCGAGACCGATGTCTGGTCGCACAAGCAGCTCCTGAAGGTGGTCAGCCACACGCCGGTCGAGGTCGCCGCCATGGAACGGCTGCGCAAGGCGCACGACTGGGTCGACGCGGTCCGCTACTTCGTCCCCGAGGACGAAAAGCTCTATTCGTGGTGGAGTTACCGCGCGAAGGATTGGGAAGCCGCCGACAAGGGGCGGCGGCTTGATCACGTCTGGGTGACGCCGCCGCTGCGGCGACATCTGAAAGGCGCGGAGGTGCAGAAGCATGTGCGCGGCTGGGATCTGCCCAGCGACCACGCACCGGTCAGCGTGACCCTGGACGTGCCCTCGTGAGCGCCAGCGACGTCCTGAAGCTCGACGTCGACGGCGTTATCGCGACGATCACCTTGAGCCGGCCGGCCAAGCACAATCTGTTGGAAATCTCCGACATGGGCGCGTTCACCACCCTGCTCGAGGATATCGATAGCCGCGACGATCTGCGCGTCCTTTTGCTGACAGGTGCCGGCGAACGCAGTTTCTGCGCCGGTGTCGACCTGGGCGCGGTGCAGGAAACCGACTGGTCGAACAATCCCTTGGAGCGCCTGTGCGATCGCATGGAAGCGATGGCATTACCCACGGTCTGCGCGCTTAACGGCAGCGTCTATGGCGGCGCCTGTGATCTGGCACTGGCTTGCGACTTCCGCATCGGCGTCGATGGCATGAAGCTGGTCATGCCGCCGGCGCGCCTGGGCGTCATCTATCACGAGACCGGCCTTAGACGTTTTGTCGAGCGCCTGGGACCCCAGGTCGCGCGCCGCCTGTTCCTGGCCAGCGAAGTCATGCCGTCGGACGAACTCCTCCAAATCGGCTTTCTTGATCGTGTCGTCGCGCGCGGCGATCTCGCGCGGACCGTCGAGACCTTTGTCGACGAACTCGCCGGTATGTCGCCGTTGGCCGTGCGCGGCATGAAACGGGCGATCAACGAGATCAGCCGCGGCACACTCGATGCGGCGCGCCTGAAGGAAGAGACGCTCGCCTGCTTCGCCTCCGACGATCTTGCCGAAGGGCTTGCCGCCAGCAGGCAGAAACGCAAGCCGGACTTTCGCGGCAGCTGATCGGGAACGTCAGGCCCGGTACATGAAGTAGCGCCCGGGCGCCACGCCATCGGGCAGAGCAAGCGTCCGCCACGGCGATCCGATGAGTTCCTGATCGGCCAATGCGACGCCGTTCGTGGCGAGCAGGTCTTTCGTCGCGCCGGCCATCCACGACGCCAGTTCAGCGTTGGCCGCCGCGTCACCGGAGCCGATATCGAAGTGGATCATCGCCGCGGGCGCGCCAACGCGCTCAAGCGCCTGCGGCACGGTGTCGCGGAAATCGCCGAGGATCATGTGATCGTCGTCGGGAATGCAGTCGGGATGCGCGGCTACCTGGCGGTCGAACTCGAAGATCTCGCGGTCCGGCAGAATCTGCCGCAGGTGATCAAACGTGCGCCCATTGCCCAGACCGAACTCCAGGACAGGTCCTGGTACTTCCGCGATCATGGCAGCGGCGGTTTCCAAACAGGTGCGCTGGGCTTCAAGGCGGCGGATTGCGCTATCGAGACGACTCATCGATGTCGGTCGATCTAGTGTTTTTGTTGCGAGACGGCTTCGCGCAGTTGCGCGGTCGTGCGTTCGACGCGGCGCGCCAGCTCACGCATGATCTCGATTGACATCGATGGGAACTGGGTCACCAGCTGGAAGAACAGATCCTTCGAAATCATCAGCGCCGTCAGGTCCGACTTCGCCTTGACCGTCGCGGTACGCGGCACATCGCACAGGATCGCCGTTTCGCCCAGGAAGTCGTTCGTCTTCAGCGTCGCGACGGTGACCGGGCCGGTTTCGGTATCGACGATGACGTCGGCTTCGCCGTCGATGATGATATAGGCTGAATCGCCCTGCTCGCCTTGGTGGCAGAGCACGTCGCCGGACGTGAAGCTCAGGCGTTCGGCGGTAAAGGCCAGGAGCTTGAGTTTGCTCGGCTCGATCTTGGCGAACAACGGGATGTTGCGCAGCAGATCGACATCTTGCTGAAGACTCATGGTCAGGTGCTCCCTTCGTCCTTCTTCATTCAGCCGCCATCAGGTCGGCCAAGGTTGACTGGCCCTCGGCCAGATCCTCAAAACGACCTCTCTCGACGATCTTGCCGCCCTTCATGACGACAACCTGGTCGAATTCGCGCGCCTGGCTTGGCCGGTGCAGGATCCAGATCAACGCCCGGCCCTCGCACTCCTTGCGAATGTTTCTCAATATGGTGCTTTGGGCGGCGCCGTCCAACGCGGCGGTGGCTTCGGATAGAATCATGATGTCCGGGCGTTTCAGGATCGCGCGCGCAATCGCGACCTTCTGGCGCTGGGCCGGCGACAGCCGCGAGCCGCCGACGCCGACCTCAAAGTCGAGCCCGACCTCGATGACCGTCGGTCTGAGGTTAAGTTGGGCGATCACCTCGGACATCAGCTCGCCGACCTTGGTCTGCGCCTGGGCGCGGCCATAGGCGAGCTTGCCGAACAGGATGTTGTCCTGCAGCGAGGACGCGGCGTTGTAGAGCGTGCGCTCGAAGAACTCGACCGAGCCCTTCAGGTCGTCCGGCAGGTTCTCGGCGAACAGCGCGCGGGCTTTGAGGATGCGCGACTGGATGTCGTCGTCGATCAGGCCCAGGCGATGACGTGACGGAATCAGCTTGAACGGCAGCGACAAGAGCTTCAGCCGCTCGTCGCCTTCCAGCGCCTTGACGCCATCGCGTTCGGCGCGCCGCACGATCGCCTGATAGTCCGGCAGATCGTCGAGCGAGATGAAGGCGAACTGGGCGAAAAACTCGTGCTCGGGCGGCAGATCGGCGAACAGCTCGATCATGGTCTGGGCGACTTCGAAACCCATGTCGAGCAGCTCGTCTTCCAGCCCGACCTTGCCCAGCGTCTCCATGACATAGGGGTTCTCGGCCAGGCGCTCCAGATCGAACGCGTCACCGACCGGCGTGCCGAACAGCAGGTTTTCGGCCAACGTCGCGTTGGTGTTGTACTTCAGGGCGTCGAACGGCTCGACCAGGCCGCGATAAGCCGGATCGTCCAGGCGCTGCTGCAGCATACGGCGCGCCTCCAGCAGCATCTCGGCTGCTTCCGGGCGTGCTTCCGGGTCAAGCGTCCCGCGCAAGCCAAGGCCATAGACATCCTCGGTCATGTCGGCGACCTCGAGCGCGCGCAGCACCGCCTGGTTCAAGCCTTGGGCATCGCTGACGCCGGCCGCCGCATAGTCGATCCACTCGCCATGACGGTCTTCGGTGGTGTTGCCGGTGCGCTCGGCCTCTGCCTTAGAGCGCGCCATCGCACGTTTCTCATCGGGATCGTCGGGCTCGCGCGGCGCGAGTTCGGCGTGCTTAAGGCCATAGAGCAGGTTATCAGCCAGGCTGGCGGAGATCAGATGGGTCGAGCCGCCGACAAAGCCGACCCGCTGGCCGGTCGAGGCCTCAGGCAAATGCGTGGCATCCTCGCCGCTCACGCGCAAGGTGCCACCGGTGCTGTCGATCAGGTGCGCCAACAAGAGCGCGGTTTCCGTCTTGCCGCTTGAGGCGTCGCCGACGATGGCGATGTGGCTGGTGGCGCCGACCTCAAGCGTCAGCCCATCGATGATCGAATCACCGTCTTCGGCGTATTGCAGATTGCTGGCGGAAAGCCCCTGGGTGAACGGTTTGACCTGATGGTCGTTGCCGAAAACGATGTCTTCGTCGCGCATGCCGGGCGGCGCGAACTGGGTGACGACCTGGTCGTACTTGATCTTCGAATCTTCCTTGATCTGATAGAAGTTCAACAGCTCTTTCCATGGCGGCTGCAGGTCCTTGTAGGCTGCCAGAACCGCGACCAGGCCGCCCAACGACAGATCGCCCTGAATCACCAGATAGCCGCCGACCGCGTAAAAGAAGAACGGCGTCAGCTGGGCCAGGAAGTTGTTCAGGAACTTGATGAAGAACTTCTTCCTGAAGATGTCGTAGCGGATCTCGAAGATGCGCTGCATGCGCCACGCGAAGTCGGCCAGCTCGAAACGCATGGTATCGTTGGCATGCATCTCCTGGCTCGACTGGACGGTCTCGGAGATGCGCTCGGAGAGCTTGCGCACCTCCTTCACCCGCGCCTTGCCGAGCAGGTTCACCTGGCGCTGCAGCTTCGGAATGATCCAGCCCTGGATCGGATAGAGCGAGATGGCCGCCGCGCCCATCCAGGGGTCCTGCATGAAGATGAAGACCAGCGCGGTGATCAAAAGGCCGCCCTGATAGAGCGGCAGGGCGATCGAATCACCGATAAAGCCGCCCAATGGCTCGACCTCCTGGGTGATCATCGGAATGATCTCGCCCGAACCGACCCGGCGGAAATGGGGCAGCGGGAAGCGCAAGACGCGGCTGAAGAGCTGATAACGCAGGCGGCGCAGCATGCGCTCGCCAAGGAGGCCCTTATAGACGTTGATGAACCACTTGAAGCCGCCGTTGACGAGCACCAGGAACAGGAAGAGGCCGCAATAGACCGCCAGCAGGTGCAACCGGTCGACATCGCCGAGCTGGATGCCCATGACCTCCAGATAACGCGGCACCGACTCCGCCGTTGCCGCTTCCCGCATGTCGACTGGCACGTATTCGGGAATATCGGTAAGGACGTTGTTGACGATTAACTTGGGGATATCGAGCGAGGCATAATAAAACGGCAGCGAAAGCAGCGTGAAACACAGAATGAAAATCTGTTGCCGCTTCGAATAGCGAAAGATGAACTTGTAAATTGTACGTTCCATGAAACGGCACTAAGCGGCCTTGCCCCCCAATTTGGCCATATTTGGCGGCCAGAAAGACTATAGAAGCGACGTGGGCCGGTAAACGGGTTCCCAACGCCACGTCCTCGGGGCCGCAAGCCGGTCAAATCTCAGGCTTTTCGGCGCTTGCCCCCCTGTGCCATAGTTCCACGCAACTGGGGATGGGGTGATTCGGGAGGCGCCATGACGAGGGCAGCCAACAGGCCGCGTGTCCTGATCTATAGTCACGACAGCTTTGGTCTCGGTCATCTGCGGCGTTGCCGCGCGCTGGCCCACGCGATGGTCGGCGATATCGACAACCTGACGGTCTTGATCCTCTCAGGCTCGCCCATCATCGGCAGCTTCGACTTCCGCGCCCGCGTCGACTTCGTGCGCGTGCCCGGTGTCATTAAGCTGCGCAATGGCGAGTACACGGCGCTGAACCTGCTGCTCGACACCGAGCAGACCATGGCGATGCGCGCATCGATCATCAAGCACACCGCCGATATCTTCGATCCCGACATCCTGCTGGTCGACAAGGAACCGCTGGGCCTGCGCGGCGAGGTCAAAGAGACGATGGAGATGCTGAAGGCGCGCGGCACAAAGCTGATTCTGGGCCTGCGCGACGTCATGGACGATGCCACCCTGCTGGCGCCGGAATGGGAGCGCAAAGGCGCCATGCCGGCACTGCGTGATATCTACGACGAGATCTGGGTCTATGGCCTGCCCCAGATCCACGATCCCCTGGAACACCTCAGCGTCCCGCAATCGGTGCGTCACAAGATGGTCTATACCGGCTATCTCGAACGCTCGGTGCCCCAGGCGCTGCCCGACCCTGGCCTGCCCGACGGTGTCGAGGAGCCATTCATCCTGGTCACCACCGGCGGCGGTGGCGACGGCGACCAACTGGTCGATTGGGTGCTGAAGGCCTACGAGAGTGAGATGGCGCCGCCGACCCACGCGCTGATCGTCTTTGGTCCCTTCATGCAGCCGGAGCTGAAGTCGGACTTCCAGGACCGCGTCGACAAGCTGGATAACGTCACGGCGATTACCTTTGACGCTCATCTGGAGACGCTGATGGCGCAAGCCTCCGGTGTCGTTGCCATGGGTGGCTACAACACGTTCTGCGAGATCCTGTCGTTCGACAAACCGGCGCTGATCGTGCCGCGACAGGTGCCGCGCCGCGAGCAGCTGATCCGCGCCTCGCGCGCGCAGGAGCTGGGCCTGGTTTCCATGCTGACCGAGGACAGTGCCGAAAACCCGTCGGTCATGGCGACCGCCATGCGGCAGCTGACGCAGCAGCGCCGCCCCAGCAAGGTCGTCGTTCCGGGCCTGCTCGACGGGCTGGAGAACGTCAACCGCCTGGTCAAGATGCACCTGGCCGAGGGCCGGCACGCTGCGCGCAAGACCAATGTCGCGCGCCAGCGCAAACTGACCGTCGCACAGGACAGCGCCGTTTCGTGAGTGGTGCCGGCAACGGCCGAGTTGCCTTTTTGCTGAAGGGCTACCCCAGGCTCAGCGAGACGTTTATCGCCCAGGAGATCCTGGCGCTGGAGCAGCGCGGCCTCGATATCGAGATCGTGTCGCTGCGTCATCCGACCGACACCAGCACCCATCCGGTGCATGACGAGATCAGCGCGCCCGTCACCTACCTGCCCGAATACCTCTATCAGGAACCGCGGCGGGTTTTCGCGGCTTGGCTGAGGGCGCGACGCCTGCCCGGGTACCGCCGGGCGTTCCGCACCTGGATCCGTGACCTCCGGCGCGACAGGACACCGAACCGGATCCGGCGCTTTGGCCAGGCATGCGTCGTCGCCGCCGAGGTCGCGCCAGGGGTCAGTCACCTGCATGCCCACTTTCTGCATACGCCCGCTTCGGTCGCGCGCTACGCCGCCATGATGACCAGTCTGCCCTGGACCTGCTCGGCGCACGCCAAGGATATCTACACGAGCCCCGACTGGGAGATCAGCGAGAAGCTTAACGACTGCGGCTGGCTGGTCACCTGCACCGCGGCGAACTGCGATCATCTGCGAAACCTGGCGCCCGATCCCGACAAGGTGGCGCTGGTCTATCACGGGCTTGACCTCACACGCTGGCCGGAACCGGGGGACCGCAACGGTATGCGTGACGGAACCGATACCGCCGATCCCGTCCGCTTGGTGTCGGTCGGACGGGCGGTCGAGAAGAAGGGTTACGACGACCTGTTGGCCGCACTGGCCCAACTGCCGAAGGATCTTGCCTGGCACCTCGATCACATCGGCGGCGGACCGCTGCGCGACAAGCTCAAACACCAGGCCGAGCAGAGTGGTCTTCAAGACCGCATCACCTGGCATGGCGCCCAGGCGCAAGACGCCGTCCGGCGCGCCTACCAGGACGCCGATATGTTCGTCCTGGCGCCAAAGATCGCCGCCGACGGTGACCGTGACGGGCTGCCCAACGTGATGATGGAGGCGCAGAGCCAGGGGCTCGCCATTGTCACGACCGCTGTCTCGGCGGTACCCGAACTGATCAGCGACGGTGTCAATGGGATCTTGAACCCACCCGGCGATCCCGCGGCGCTGGCCGCGTCGTTGGCGCGTTTGATCAGCGATCCCGCGATGCGGCGACGCATGGGGGACGCCGGCCGCGAACGGGTACTTCATGACTTCGCGATGGAACGCGGCATCGACGATCTGGCTGTCCGCTTTGGTCTGGATCGGTAGGATCGCGCCATGCGCATCGCCTTTTACGCCCCGATGAAATCGCCGACCCATCGCGTGCCGTCGGGTGACCGGGCGGTGGCGCGCCTGCTGATCCGCGCCCTCAAACAACAGGGGCACGATGTCTTTCTGGCCTCATCCTTTCGCGCCTATGACGGCACCGGTGACCACCGGCGCCAGTTGAGTCTCGCCAAGCGTGGCGCCGCGCGTGCTCAGGGCCTGATTGCCGATTGGCGTGATGCGCCGCCCGACCTGTGGTTCACCTATCACCTCTATCACAAGGCACCGGACTATCTGGGGCCGCGCATCGCCGACGCCTTCGGCGTGCCCTACCTGGTCGCCGAACCCTCGGTCGCGATGAAGCAACAGAATGGACCGTGGTCGCTGGGCTTTGCGGTTGCCGCCGCCGCCTTGCGCCGCGCCGACGGCCTCTACACCATGACGCCGGAGGACGAGGCGGGGTTGGCCGATATCGAGATCGATCCCGCACGTTGTCATCGCCTGCCACCGTTTCTCGACATCCGGCCCTTCGACGTGCAGCGGCACAAGGCCGCGCGGCGCGAGTTGGCGCGACGCTACGGTCTTGATCCGCGCAAGACCTGGCTATTGGCTGTCGCCATGATGCGGCCGGGCGACAAGCTTGCCAGTTACAGGCGGCTTGCGGCGGCTGTCGACCTGCTGAAGGACGACGATTGGAGCCTGCTGATCGTTGGCGACGGATCATGCCGCGCCGAGGTCGAGGCCTTGTTCGCGGGCCGCGCGATGTTCGTCGGTGCGCTGCCGGAGCGATCGCTGCCGCTCCACTATGCGGCGGCCGATCTGTTCGTCTGGCCGGCGGTTAACGAAGCCTATGGCATGGCGCTCTTGTCAGCCCAGGCCGCCGGCGTGCCGGTCGTTGCCGGACGCGAGCGGGGCGTGCCGGAGGTCGTCTCAGACGGCGCGACCGGCATCTTGACCACGCCGGGCGACGATCAGGCCTTTGCCGATGCGATGGCTGGCCTGATCGCGGATACGGAACGCCGGTCCGCGATGGCATCCCTGGCGACCGCGACCGTACGCCGCGATCACAGCCTGGAAAGCGCCGGCACGATCCTGTCGCACGTCATCGATAAGGTCAGTTGTTCATGACCCTCGTCGCCTTGATCCGCCACGCCCCGACGACCTGGAATGACGAAAAACTGATCCAGGGACGCAGCGACACCGCGTTGTCGAAGGCGGGCATTGCCCTCGCCCGTTCCTGGCGTGTGCCGGAAACCTTGACCGGCATGCCATGGGTCACCAGCACACTCAGCCGCACCCGCGACACCGCGCGCCATATGGGGCTCGAACCGCTGACCACCGAGCCACGTCTGGACGAGATGGATTGGGGACACTGGGCCGGCCGCAGCTTGGCCGATTTGCGCGCCGAGCACGGCGCGGCGATGGCCGAGAATGAAGCGCTCGGCCTCGACTTTCGCCCATCCGGCGGCGAGACACCGCGCGAGGTGCAGCGAAGGCTGGGCGCCTGGCTGAAGGATATCGCCGAAGCCGGTGCCGATATCGGCGCCATCACCCATCGCGGCGTGCAGCGCGCGGCAATCGGCTTGGCGACCGGTTGGGATTTTCTGGACAAACCGCCCGTGAAGCTTGGCCGCAGCGCCATACTTCTGCTGGCGCTCGATGAATTCGGACGACCGAGGCTGGAGCGCTCCGACTTGAGCCTGGACGGCCCTTGACCGGCCGCGTCGTCCTTTGGGTCCAGCACCTGCTCGGCACCGGTCATCTGCGCCGCAGCGCCGCGATAGCGCGGGCGACGGCGGCCCAGGGGTTGGATGTCACCCTGCTTTCCGGCGGCATGCCGGTACCCCATCTGGACCTTGGCGCGGCCCGGCTGGTGCAGCTGACGCCGCTGCGCGCGATCGACGAGAGCTTCTCGGGCCTGGCGCTGGCTTCCGGCGACGCGGCAACGCCGCGTGACTTGGACACGCGCCGCGATGAAGCACGCGCCCTGATGGAGACAACCAAGCCTGATCTCTTGATCACTGAGACGTTTCCGTTCGGCCGCCGCCAGCTGCGCGACGAAGCCCTGGCGCTGATCGAGCGGGCGCGCGCCGGAGGCGCAACGACCGCCGTCTCGGTGCGCGACATCCTGCAACGTCAAACAAAGCCCGGCCGCTATGAGGAGATGCTGGCCCTGGCCCTCAGACACATCGACCACGTCATGGTGCACGGCGACCCCCGCCTGGTCCCCTTTGACCTCACTTTTCCGCTGGCCGGACAGCTGGGCGAACGTCTCCGCTACACCGGCTACATCGCCGGGAAAACCGCGCGGCGCGAAGCGGGCGGACCGGGTGATGGCGAGATCATTGTCTCGGTCGGTGGCGGTGCGACCGGCGCGCCGCTGCTGGCCGCCGCGCTCGACGCCAGGGCCGCCGCAGCGGCGGCTGGCAATCGGGTGTGGCGGCTTCTGGTCGGCCACGATCTTATGGCCGGCGACCTGGCGTCGCGCCTGACCGATCCGCCGTCCGGTGTCGTCGTCGAGGAAGCGCGGCCCGATTTTGCCGCGCTGTTGGCCAACTGCGCTGTCTCCGTCTCTCAGGCCGGCTATAATACGGCCGTCGACATCCTGGCTGCCGGCGCGCGCTCGGTTCTCGTGCCCTTCGCGCGTGGCGGCGAAACAGAACAACGGGACCGGGCAGAGCGGCTTGCCGATCTGGGAGTGGCCATCATGGTTGAAGAAGCGGCGCTGTCGCCTGAACGGTTGGCCGCAGCGGTCGATGACGCCTTGGCCGGTGCGCCGCCGGACCCCGCCGGTTTTGATCTGGACGGCGCCGCCAAGAGTGCCGCGTTGATAACCGAGTGGGCCAGCCGTGGCTGATTGGACCGACCTGACCACGGAACTCGATCGCTGGGCTAGGGCAGACCAACGCGCGACATTCTGGTGGCGCGACGACGACGCTGGTTCCGATGATGAGCGGCTGAAGGACTTCCTGGATCAACGGCGGCGGCTTGAGGCGCCCCTGGCGCTCGCTACGGTACCGGCGTGGCTTGCCGCGCCGACCATTCGGCGGGTACGGGCCGATTCCGGCACAAGCGTGCTGCAGCACGGCTGGGCGCACCGCAACAACGCCCGGCCACCGGCCAAAAAGACCGAGCTGGTCGATGGGACAGAAAACCTCGAAAAGGACCTCCAGAGGGGCCGTGAGACGCTGCAGGAGGCCTTTGACGGGCAGTTTCAGCTGGTCATGGTACCGCCGTGGAACCGAATCGGACCCAAGATCGAGACGCGGCTCGCGACATTGGGGTATTCAGGCCTCAGCACACACGGCCCGCGTGCAGCAACGCCCGAAGCCCGCGTTCACACGGTCAATGTTCACATCGACATCATCGATTGGCGCGCCCGCGCCTTCTGCGGCGATACGGTGGCGCTGGCGCAAGCCATCAGCCACCTGCAGGCCCGCCGGACCGGCCAGGCCGACGCCCTGGAGCCAACCGGGCTGATGACCCACCACCGTGACCACGACGCCGCCTGCGAGCACTTTGTCGACCGTTTTGTCACGGCCATCAAGGACCACGAAGCCGGCCATTGGCTGGACGCGCGCAGCCTGTTTGGCGCGCGCCAGGAGGCGGCATGAGCGAGCATCACTACGAAACCAGTGTGTTGACAGGCGATTACATCCGATCCGGCGCCGGCGTGCTCCTGACCTGGGGGCCACTGTTGATCGTTGAGGCCGCGCCCATCATGGTTTACATCCTTGGTGCGCTGGGGGGCGTATTTGCGGTCTTCGGGATCAGAACCCTGATCCGTCAGATGACCACCATTGAAGTTTCCGAGGACGGGATCCGTGCCAGAGGTCCTGCCGGGAAATCTGTGTCGTGGGATGACTTGAACAGTATGAAGCTCGCTTACTACTCCACCCGGCGAGATCGACAGCGAGGTTGGATGCACCTGACCGTCAAGGACGGTGCGAAGAAGCTCGGCGTCGATTCATCGATCAGCGATTTCGATACGATTGCCAGCGCCGCGCTACAGGCCGCCACAGCGCGACGGCTGACCCTGTCGGAGGTCACGCGCGCGAACTTCGACGCCCTGGGCCTGACACCCGATCCCCACGGCTTGCCGGACGACCACCTGTGAACAGCCTGGTCGACATCCTTAACCTGGGAATCGAGTTCGAGGTCGGCGATGGCCGAGTCCAAGCGGTCCGCGGCGCCAGCTTCACCATCCGACAGGGCCGGACCCTGGCGCTGGTCGGCGAGTCCGGTTCCGGCAAGACGGTGATCTCGCAGGCGATCATGCGCATCCTGCCGCAGAACGCCCACATCACCCGCGGACAGATCCTGTTCAATGACCCGAACTTGGACGGCCAGGTCACCGACATCGCCGCCCTGCCACCCGACGGCAAACGCATGCGCGGTATTCGCGGCGGCCGCATCTCGATCATCTTCCAGGAGCCGATGACCTCGCTGTCGCCGCTCCACACGGTCGGCGACCAGGTCTCCGAGGCCCTGCATCTCCATCGCAACTGCGATCGCCAGGAAGGCAAGGAGCTGACCATATCGATGCTGCGTCTGGTCGGTTTTCCCGATGCCGAGAAGGCGTGGCGCAGCTACCCATTCGAACTCTCCGGCGGACTGCGCCAACGCGCCATGATCGCCATGGCCCTGGTGTGCCGGCCCGCGCTCCTGGTCGCCGACGAGCCGACCACGGCTTTGGATGTCACGATCCAGGCGCAGATTTTGAAACTGTTGGACGATCTGCAGGACGAACTCGGCATGGCGGTCCTGATGATCACCCATGATCTGGGCGTTGTGGCGAACGTCGCCGAGGAAGTGGTCGTCATGTACCACGGCGAAGTGATGGAGAAGGGCTCGCTGGACGACATTTTCCGCCACGCAGAGCACCCCTACCTCAAGGCCCTCTTACGGGCCGTGCCGCGCTTTGACATGAAGCCGGGCGAACGCCTGGTGCCGCTGCGCGAGGTCAAGCATGCGCACGCCGAACGCCATCAACATCGCAAACCCTGGCCGGAGAACGATGACCGGCCTCTGTTGAAGGTGCGTCACCTGACCAAGACCTTCAGCATCCGCAAGTCGGAATGGTTGGGCGGCAAGAAGATCGATCATCTGGCGGTCGACGACATCAGCTTCGATGTACGCCGCGGCGAATGCCTGGGGCTGGTCGGCGAGTCCGGCTGCGGCAAGACGACCACCAGCAAGATGATCATGAAGGCGCTGACGCCCGACAGCGGTGAACTGATCTATAACAATCGTGGCAGCGAGATCGACATCCGGACGTTGTCCGGACCCGCTCTCTTCGACTTCCGACGCGACGTTCAGTTCATCTTCCAGGATCCCTTTGGGTCGTTGAACCCGCGCATGACCGTCATGGATATCATCTCCGAACCACTGATGATCCATAATGTCTGCAGCGGTCAGGAACGCGCGGACCGGGTGATGGAGCTGATGCGCCTGGTCGGCCTGGACGTACGCCATCTGCGCCGTTATCCGCACAGTTTTTCCGGCGGGCAGCGGCAGCGCATCGGGATCGCGCGCGCGCTGGCGCTGGAGCCGGATCTTCTGATCTGCGACGAGCCCGTGTCGGCACTGGATGTGTCGATCCAAGCGCAGATCCTGAATCTGTTGAAGGACCTGCAGGACGAACTGGGCCTGACCTACCTCTTCATTTCGCACAATCTGGCGGTGATCGACTACATGGCTGACCGCATCGCCGTGATGTGCGCTGGCCGGCTGGTCGAACAGGCGGACCGGCGCGAGCTCTTCGAGAACCCCGTGCACCCCTACACCCGCGCGCTTCTGGCCGCCGTGCCAAAACCCGATCCCGATCACAAACTGAACCTGACAGCGCTGATGGCCGGGCGCGCCAGCAAACCTGACGCCTGGCCGGAGCCGTTCACCGTCTCACCCGATGCCAAGCTCGACATGATCGATCTGGGCAACGGTCATCTGGTGCGCGCCAGCCGCGCGCCGAATGCCGCGGAGCTTGCCGCGTGATCCGCTGCCTGGCCGCCCTTCTCTGTCTCGTGTCGTTCGCCGTGTCACCGGCGGTCGCCGAGACCCTGATCGAGCCGCCCTATTGGGCTGAAGCCGTCGAGGCCGGCGACCTGCCGCCGGTCGCCGAGCGGGTCACCGACACGCCGCTGGTCGTCACCCTGGACGGCGAGCGCAGTGTCGGCACCTATGGCGGTGACTGGCAGATGTTGGTCAACCGGGTCAAGGACACGCGCCTCTTGGTCGTGTTCGGCTACGCGCGGCTGATCGTCTACAACACCGACCTTGAGCTCGTGCCGGATATCCTGGAGAGCTTCGAGGTCGAGGACGGCCGCATCTTCACCTTCCACCTGCGGCCCAACCATCACTGGTCGAACGGCGATCCGTTCACCGCCGAGGACTTTCGTTACTGGTGGCAGGATGTCGCCACCCATCCCGATCTGTCGCCCGCCGGCCCGCCGAAGATCCTGACCGTCGACGACGAGCTGCCGGTGTTCGAGGTGATCGACGAGCTCACCGTGCGCTACACGTGGTCGAAGCCTAATCCCGACTTTCTGCCAGCCCTGGCCAGCGCCGCGCCGCTCTTCATCTACCGGCCTGCCGAATACATGAAGCAGTACCATCCCGACTACGGCGACATCGACTGGATTAACGCCCAGGTCGACGAGGCCGGCAAGTCAAGCTGGGCGTCGCTGCACAACGGGATGGACAATCTCTACAAGTTCGACAATCCGGAGCTGCCGACGTTGCAGCCGTGGATGATCACCAACGCGGCGCCGGCGCAGCGCTTTATCGGCGTGCGCAATCCCTTTTTCCACAAGGTCGATCAGGCCGGCCACCAGCTGCCCTACATCGATCGCGTCATCATGAACGTGGTTGACAGCAAGCTGATACCGCTGAAGACCTGGGCAGGCGAGTCTGATCTGCAGGCGCGCGGCCTGTCGTTCAACGACTACACGTTCCTGAAAGAAGGCGAAGGCCACAACAGTTATCAAGTTCGCCTGTGGCGCACCGTGCGCGGCTCGCAACTGGCGCTTTATCCGAACCTGAATGTCAACGATCCGGTTTGGCGGGACCTCTTGCGCGATGTCCGGTTCCGCCGCGCCCTGTCGCTCGCCGTTAACCGGCACGAGATCAACCAGGTCATCTATTATGGCCTCGGCATCGAGGGCAACAACACGGTCCTGCCGCTAAGCCCGCTCTATGACGAGGCCTATCGCAGCCAATGGGCCAACTTTGATCTTGCCGAGGCAAACCGCCTGCTCGACGAGATCGGGCTTACCGAACGCGACAGTCAGGGCTACCGGCTGTTGCCCGACGGCAGGCCGCTCCAGATCATCGTCGAGACCGCGGGCGAGGACCCCCAGGAGTCGGACATTCTGGAACTGATCCACGACAGTTGGCGCGACGCCGGCATCAAGCTTTTCACCAAGCCCATGCAGCGCGAGGTCTTGCGCAACCGTGTGTTCGCCGGCGAGACCGTCATGTCGATCTGGTTCGGGCTGGAGAACGGTGTCCCGACGCCGAAGATGACCCCGGCCGAGTTCGCGCCGACCAGCCAGCAGCTATTGCAGTGGCCCAAGTGGGGCCAGTACTACGAGACCTCCGGCGCCAGCGGCGAGCCCATCGACATGGCCGATGCCGAACGGCTGATGGAACTGGCGCACAGGTGGCAAGGCGCCGGCAGCGAAGCCGAGCAGGAACAGATCTGGGAAGAGATTCTGGAAACCTATGCCGACGGCGTTTTTTCGATCGGCTTGATCGCCGGGATCTTCCAGCCGGTCGTCGTCTCCGACCGGCTGCACAACGTGCCCGAAGAGGCGATGTTCAACTGGGATCCCGGCAGTCAGTTCGGCATCTATGAACCCGAGACTTTCTGGTTCACCGACGGCAGCAACGGGCGGTAGGGCATGATCAACTACATCGCCCAGCGCCTGTTGATCATGGTGCCGACGCTGATCGGCATCAGCCTGATCACCTTCATCATCATTCAGCTGCCGCCGGGCGATTTCCTGTCGACCATGATCGCGGAATGCGAGGCCCAGGGCGAAAGCTCGTGTGCCGATCAGATCGAGATCTACCGCCAGGAGTTCGGCCTGGATAAGCCGGTCTGGCAGCAGTACCTGTTCTGGGTCGGTGGTCTGCTGCAAGGCGATCTGGGGCTTAGCTTCGAGTACAACAAGCCGGTCAATCAGGTCATCGGCGAAAGCCTGCTGCTGACCATCATCGTGTCGGCCGCGACCATCATCTTCACCTGGGTCGTCGCGTTTCCGATCGGTGTTTATTCGGCGACGCACCAGTATTCCTGGGGCGATCACGGCCTGACCTTCATCGGCTTTCTGGGCCTGGCGACGCCGAACTTCCTGTTGGCGCTGGTCCTCTTATTCCTGGCCAATGTCTGGTTCGGCACCTCGATCGGCGGCCTGATGGATCCGGAGTATCTCGACCAGCCATGGAGCTGGGGGAAGTTCCTGTCCGTGCTCGAACATCTCTGGATCCCGGTCGTCGTCATCGGCACCTCCGGCACAGCCGGGCTGATCCGGCGCCTGCGCGCCAACCTGCTGGACGAGTTGCAAAAACAATACGTCGTCACCGCGCGCGCCAAGGGCCTGTCGCCGGGCAAGGCGTTGTTGAAGTATCCGCTCAGGATGGCGCTGAATCCGTTCATCGCCGATATCGGCAACCTGCTGCCCCAGGTTATCTCCGGCGCGGTCATCGTCTCGGTCGTGTTGTCGTTGCCGACCACCGGCCCGATCCTGTTGCGCGCTTTGCAGACCCAAGACATGTACCTGGCCGGCTCGTTCCTGATGTGCCTGGCGCTTTTGACCGTAATCGGTGTTCTGGTCTCCGATCTTCTGCTCGCCGTGCTTGATCCGCGTATCCGCTTGGCCGGGGGGGCCGGTCACTGATGACCGACACGACCCGCAGGGACGACGATACGATCGAGCGGTTTGTCTCCGACAAACCCTTCGATCCCTATTCCGTCGAGCAGCTGACGCCGGAACAGGAACGCTTCTATATGGCGTCCCAGTGGAAGCTGATGTGGTGGAAGTTCCGCCGCCATCAGCTTGCGGTGATTTCAGGCGCCCTGCTGCTCGCGACCTTCATTTCGATCCTAATCTCCGAAATTCTGGCGCCCTACAATCTGGCGACACGCCACACCGACTTCATCTATGCGCCACCCCAGGCAGTCAACTTCTTCCACGACGGCGAGTTCGTCGGGCCCTTCGTCTACGGCCTCAACTACGAGCTCGACATGGATACGCTGCAGCGCGTCTACACGCCCAACACCGACGATGTGCAGCCGATCCGCTTCTTCTGCCTGGGTGATGAGTATGAGTTCTGGGGCGCCATTCCCATGCGCTTCCACATCATCTGTCCGGCCGAGGACGGCCAGATGTTTCTGTTCGGCACCGACCGGCTGGGCCGCGACATGCTGTCGCGCATCATCTATGGCGCGCGCATCTCGCTCACCGTCGGCTTGATCGGCATTACCATCAGCTTCGTGCTGGGTGTCATCCTGGGCGGCCTGTCCGGTTACTACGGCGGCTGGATCGACACCATGGTCCAGCGGCTGATCGAGATCATCCGCAGTTTCCCGGAGCTGCCGTTGTGGATGGCGTTATCCGCCGCGCTCCCGGTGACGTGGAGTCCCCTGCTGATCTATTTCGGCATCACCATCATTCTGGGCCTGTTCGACTGGACAGGCCTGGCGCGCGCCGTGCGCTCAAAACTCCTGTCTTTGCGCGAGGAGGATTTCGCCACCGCCGCCGTCTTGATGGGCGCGACGCCGAAGCGCGTCATCTTCCGGCATCTGCTGCCCAGCTTCACCAGTCACCTGATCGCCAGCGCCACGCTGTCGATCCCGGCCATGATCCTGGGCGAGACGGCGCTGTCGTTCCTGGGCCTGGGCCTGCGCCCGCCGATCACCAGTTGGGGCGTGCTGCTGAACGAAGCGCAGAACATCAACGTCGTCGCGCTCTACCCGTGGCTGATGCTGCCGGTGGTGCCGGTGATTATCGTGGTGCTCGCCTTCAACTTCCTGGGCGACGGCCTGCGCGACGCCGCCGATCCCTACAAGTAGGTGAACGTTAAGCACGTTCACGGTTTAGTCGGCATTACCGGCCCACTCCCCCGCCCTCCGGGGCAAAACGCCGAGAGGCGTTTTCGCCGAGGCCACCCCGAGGATGCTGCCATGGGTGGCCGGGCGGGGGAGTGGGCCGGTGCCGTCTCCGCGTGAGCGGAAAATCTCTTAGCGCATCTTCCAGACGGCGAGGACGGCGAAGATCAGGAGCGCGATCGGCCAGTGGTAGAAGGACATGCCGCCTTCCATCACGCCGAGCGCCAGCATCGAGCCGATCGGCAGGAAAAAACAGCCGGCCCAGCCGCCGTAATCCTTGAGCCACTGATTGAAGACTTCGAGCGTCGCGCGGGTGACACCGCGAGGCAATCCGGCCGGAATCGGCAGCCGGGCGCGGAAAAACAGCATCCAGACGCTGCCGACGATCATCGCGACGGATATGGCGAAGACGTGGCCCGCCCCGGTAGTGAAAAAGTCGATCATGGGCACCATTTTGGGCCAAGAAGCGCAGTTTGCAACATCAGGGGCCCCGCGAAACCCCGCGATAGCGCGGTCGAGCCGTCACATCAGCGTGTTCGCCACGCCGCAACGACGGGAATCAGAACAAACCCAGCGAAAAAGGCAACGGCGCCCAGCCCAACCTCCCAAAACGTCAGCACGTAGGCCATGATCATGTAGCCGACGATGACGAGGCTGACGCCCAGAAGCGTCATCCCGTCGAGGTCATCATCACCTTGCCGAGCCTTGCGCGCTCTGGTGGTTGGCATGCCCGGCCATGTCGGCTGGGGCATCGGCTTGACGGCCAGGTAGCGGCGCAAACAAACCAGGACACCAATCCAGAAAGCGAGCAAGCCGAGAAGGAAGACCGAGGTGATATCGCCGCCGGGCATGCTTTTGTCCTACACCGGCTGCGAATAGGCGTCGCGCGCGACGTCCTCGAGCAGCGGCATGGAGGGGTAGTCCAGGATCATCAGGCCGCCGTCGACAATCAGGGTCTGGCCGGTGATGAAGCTTGCCTCGTCGGAGGCCAGGAACAGCACGGCGGCGGCGATTTCCTGGGGTGTGCCCATGCGGTTCATCAAGGACGGCGGCATCGCCCAGCTGCCGTCCGTGGTGCCCGAGGGCGGTGCCGCGGCATCGTTCTCGGTGGCGATCCAGCCCGGGCTGACGCCGTTGACGCGCACGCCCATGGGCCCACCTTCAGCGGCGAACGAGCGCGTCAGGCCCTCCACCGCCGCCTTGGCGATTCCGTAGAGACCCCAGTTGCCGTGCCAGGTCGCGGTCGAGGAGATGTTGACCATGGCGCCTTTGGTCTTGGCCAGGTGAGGTAGCGCGTAGGCCGAGACGAAGTAGGGCGCGTCGAGATTGGGGCCGCGCAGCTTGCTCCACCGCACGCCAGGCCCATCCGCATCCTGAACGCCGGCACGCCGGCCGCCGACACCGGCGTTGTTGATCACCACGTCGAGCCGGCCGTAGTCGGCGACGACGCGATCGATCAGGTCGGCGACCGCGTCCTCGTTAGCCAGCTCGACCGGGTAGAAACCGC
Organism: Pseudomonadota bacterium; assembly: GCA_039028155.1. NCBI lineage: Bacteria > Pseudomonadati > Pseudomonadota > Pseudomonadota bacterium. The sequence continues at coordinate 92,433 of JBCCIS010000002.1, read as the reverse complement.
CTTCGCCGCCACGTTCATTTATCTCTGCCTCGACATTCGCGCCCTTCGCGGTGTCGCGGCCGACAAACGGCACCCGGGCGCCCTCTTCGATCAGCCGGTGGACCATGCCGCGGCCGATGCCAGAGTTGCCGCCGGTGACGAGCACCACCTTGTCCTTGAAACGCATGGCCCCTGCCCTTTGCCGCAAGCCGTTCGGTAGGAAACAACAGCCTACGCCGGCTTATCCGCATCGCAAGAGTTGTCCTTCAAGACGGCGACCGCCAGCGGTTCGGCGACGCCGTCGATTGCGCGTGCCGTGAGCTGCGCGAATGCCGGCGCCGGCGCACCCTGCTGGGCCGCAAGCGCCAGGGCGGCCGCAGAGGCGGTGGCGCGCACGCCTTCTGTCTTGCAGTGCTTCTCGAGCTTGGCCGCCAGGTTCACCGCATCGCCGATGACCGTGTATTCCAGCCGACTGTCGTCGCCGACGGCGCCGAACACGACCTGGCCGGTGGCAAGCCCCATGCCGTAGCCCAGAGGCGCCAAGCCTTCGGTTCGGCGGCGTTCGTTCCAAGCCGCCATGCCGGCGTCGATGCGCACGACGGCGGCCATGGCGTCGCGCGCATAGGTCTCGCTGGGCGCCGCGGCGCCGAATGTCGCCATGACTCCGTCGCCCAGGAACTTGTCGATGGAGCCGCCGTTCTCCTGCACCGCCGGCACAACAATCGCCTGATACTCAGACAGCATCGCCACGGTCTCGGTCGGCCCGACGGTCCGCGACATCGGCGTGAAGCCGCGGATGTCGACAAACAGAATGGCCGCGTCGCGCACCACGCCTTCGCCCGGGTTCACCATGTCGTCGGCGCGCACGATCTGCTCGGCGATCTCCGGCGCGAAAAAGCGCGAGAGATCGGCGGCCGCCTGGCTTTCGGCGACCGAGCGGATCAGCTGGCGCCGCGCACGGGTCAGCGCGATGAACAAGACACCGGTGACCAACAGGATCGAGATGATCTTGTCGATCTCGCCGCCGAGCAGCACGTCGCTGGACTGCAGATAGTGGATATAGTCCTGGGTGATCGGGCTGGTCTGCTCGGAGAAGACGACGGCATAGAGCAGCAGCGCGGTCCAACCGATCACCGCGGCGATACCAGCCATGGCGACATAGCGAGGATCAAATCTGAGCGTCCTGAGCGCGATCAGACCGAACAGGTAGAGCATGGTCGGGCCTTTGAGCGAGAAACCCGGCGGCTGCATGTACTGGATGTGAAAACTCCAGATCGTCACCAGCAGCACGCAGACGTCGACCACGATCGACAGCACGATCATCCATGACGGCAGCCGCCGGAGATGGGCCAGCAGCAGCCTGATGACCGTGAAGACCGTATAGGCGCCGAGCGCCCAGGGTACCGGCTCCAGCATGGCATCGGCGGGAAAGGTCTTGCGGGTCAGGCTATAGAGCACGGCGAAAAAGGCGATGCCGCAGATCTGCACCCAGCCGATCAGGATTTCGCTATCGGCCTGGTCGCGGGCGATCTGCGCCTGCACGCGTTCCGGCAAGCGACCTTCAACAGGCGCGCCGAACAAGAGCCTTGCCAGACGTTTCAGCACCCGATCCTCCAAAACCCTGCCATGGTCATTATACGCAGGCCGCGCGATAGCGCGCCGTCAAACGCCCGTGTCGGGCTCGTGAGGCTGCGCGTTCGCGACATCGCTGGCATTACCGGCCCACTCCCCCTCCTCCGGGGCAAAACGCCGAGAGGCGTTTTCGCCGAGACCACCCATGGCAGCATCCTCGGGGTGGCCGGGAGGGGGAGTGGGCCGGCCACGGTTTCGCACAAGCAAGCAGTGTGTTCAGCGTCGGCGTAGCCACAGGCTGGTCTCGAACGCGCCGTCGGGTAACGGAAGCCGCGATATCACGGAACGGCTCAGCAAATCGGCCCGGCGCGTTACCATGTAACGGCTGGCAAACAGGGGCTGCCACGCACCGCTGGTGATCGGCCCGACCAACGCCAGCTGCTCGCCATAGCCCCGCCAGGCCCAGGCCGTTGGATAGTCGTCCGGCAGGAAGATGTCGTGGATGTGAACCAGGACGCCCTGGGGCAGCTCCGGCAGCACATGATTGAAGAGATAGTCCACGTCGCTGCCCGGCATCAGGATGTGGCTGGAATCGATGAACAGGATGTCGCCGTCGCCCAGCTGCCGGAACAACGCCTGATCGGCGCGGTGTACGGGCTCAGCGATCCATTCGACGTCGAGGTCGCGGATTACCGCGCGCGGCGCCGGGTCGATTGCCGCCAACCGCGTGCTGAGGCCACCATCGGCGATGGCGCGGGCCATGAACCGGGTCGAGTGACCGGACCCCACCTCCAGGATGCGCGACGGCTCGGCGGCGCGCACCATGGCGTAGGCGACCGCGGCGTCGAGCCGTGGGAACCAGTCCTGGTGCCAGCGCGGACCGGGCGCGGGATCGTCAGCGCCGATTGCTTCCAACGCCGCGGCCTGATCGTCGACCCGGTCAAGCGTCGCCTGAAACAACGCCTCGTGGGCGGCAAACAAGCGCTCGACCGTGTCGTAGACAGGCCGGTGACCCGGGCCCGGCAATTGATCGGCATAGCGGTAGGGCACGAAGTAGCCGCGCGGCTTCAGGCCAAGCACGGTCGACAGGGCGAACCACAAACGCCGCAAGCGCGTTTTGAGGTTCACGGCCGCAGCACCAGACCTTCGCGCGCCACAATCGTGCCGGGACGCGCCGCCTCGGCGTCGCCGGCTACTGCGTCCATGAAGTCATCGTCGTGGCTGGGGTCGTGGTGAAAGAGCACCAAGGTCTTGGCGCCGGCGCTGTCGCACAAGCGAATACCCTCCTGCCACGTCGAGTGGCCCCATGTAATGAAATTCGGAAACTCCTCATCCGTGTAGGTGGCGTCATAGATCACGATATCCGCGCCGTCGATCAACCCGAGCACGTTGGTGTCCGGTTGGTCGGGCACATGTTCGGTATCGGTGACATAGCAGATCGTCTGGCCGCCATAGTTGATGCGATAGCCGGTCGCGCCATTGGGATGATTGAGCGGCGCGGTGTCGACCGTGATGCCGTCGCCCAGATCAAGCGTGTCGCCCTGGGCGAACGGGCGCCAGTCGATGGACGCGCGCACATTGCCGTCATGGACCGGCGTTGCCTCGTCTTCCAGGAAACGGCCCATCACCGTTTCAAGCGTGTGCGGCGGCTTCAGATGGCCGGACCAGGCAATGAGCTCTGTGGTCGGTACCGCAAGCGCGCGAAAGTAGGGCCAGCCGCAGACATGGTCGAGATGGGTGTGGGTCATCAGCAGGTCCGCGTGAAGCGGGACACTGTCATCAAGCGATTCATCAAGCAGGCGAAGGCCGGTTCCGGCATCCATGATCAGCAGCCGGTCGCCACAACGCACTTCCAAGCAGCTCGTGTTACCGCCATAACGCACCGTGGCCGGTCCGGGACTGGCTATGCTGCCCCTGACGCCCCAAAAACGGACGTAAAACTCGCCGTGACCACTCAAAAGACGTTAGCCTCACAATCTGCCGCCGGCGATGCGCCCGGTCGGTCCCAAGTGTGCCCCACGGTCCGCAGGCGTCAATGGCCGGGGGAACACCGCTCATAGGCGAAACGCCGCCATCTGTCGATTCACGTACAAGGAGTGCCGGTTTGAACGACTTGAAGACCCCGGATGCCGCCAAAGCGCGGCTTCTCGAGCTGATCCGTGAGCATGCGCTTCTGAAAGGCGGCGATTTTGTCTTGGCATCGGGCGCCCATGCCTCGACCTATGTCGATCTGCGCCGGGTCACCATGCATCCCGAGGGCGCCCGGCTGATCGGCCGGATGCTGGCGCCGCGCCTGGCCGAGGCCGGCGTCACGGCGGTCGGCGGCATGGCGACGGCGGCGATCCCCGTGGTCAGTGCCGTCGTCATGGCAAGCGCCGAGAGCGACCATCCGATCCGCGGATTCTATGTCCGCGACAAGGCGAAGACCCGGGGTACGCAGCGCCAGATCGAAGGCCAGCTTGAGACCGGCGACACGGTCGCGCTATTGGAAGACACCATGACCACCGGCGGCTCGACCATGACAGCGGTCGAGGCGGTGCGCGAAGCCGGCTCGACCGTTGCCCAGGTCATCACCGTGGTCGACCGCCAGCAAGGCGGCGCCGACCTCTATCGCGACGCCGGTATCCCGTTCGACGCCCTGATCACCCTTGACGACATCAACGCCGGCTGAGCACACCGGAACCGATTGGACCGGGGTCGCGCTGGGTCTGGCGCTGGCCGTTCTGTCGGCGTTTCAGATGTTGAAGCTGGCGCCGGCACTGCCGCTGATGATCGCCGCCTATGACTATTCCTACATCCTGTCGGGCGCGCTGATGGCGATCTTCGCGGCTGCCGGACTGGTGCTGACGGCGCCGCTGGGGCGGCTGATGGAGCGTTGGCCGGGGCTGATCCTGGGCGTCGGTTTCGCCACCATGGCGCTGGGCAACCTGATCCTGCTGGCGGACGCGGAACAGGGCGCGGTCGCGCTTGTAGGACGCGGTTTTGGCGGTGTCGGTTACGCCGTCCTGGCGTTGGCCGGTCCGGTCATCACCAACCGCAGCGCCAGCACCGATCACCTGCCGATCGTCGCCGGCCTGGTCGCGGCCTGGGTGCCGGCTGGTCAGATCGTCGCGCTCGCCATCGCCTGGCCGTTTCTGGACGCCGGCCATTGGCAGGCGATCTGGTGGGCCGCCCTGGTGCTAACGGGCCTAGTCGCCGTCTGCGTCTGGATGCGGCGCGACGCGACACTGCCACTGATCAGCCGGTCACCGGACAATCCCAATCAGACGCCCCCCAACCGCAGCGAATGGATCGTCCTGATGACGGCGGCCGGCGTGTTCGGAATATGGGCGGGCCAGTATCTCGCCTTCATGACCTGGCTGCCCAAGAACCTGGTCAGCGAACACGGGCTGGATCCCGATACGGCTGCGCTGATCAACCTGATACCGGTGCTGGGCGTTCTCGCGACGAGCATCTTGTCCGGATTTTTGTTGCGCGCCGGCCTTTCGTATACGGCGCTGTTCTTCGGCGCGACCGCGCTACAGGTGCCGATCTGGCTCTATGCGCACGCCCTTGATCCCGTTCCGGCGCTGGTCGCGATCGCCGTTTACGGCATTGCCTGCGGGATCACGCCAGCCTGCCTCTTCGCCGTTCCCGGCCGGTTGTTGGGCGGCGATCGGGTCAGCCCGTGGGCCTTTGCGCCCATCATGTCGGGCCGCAATATCGGCAGCCTTGCCGCGCCGGTCCTTCTGGGCGCGCTGATTGGTAACGACGACTGGACCGCTGTGTGGCCGGTCTTCGCGGCAATCACCGCGGCTTCGGCGTTGGGCGCGTTATGGATCGGCCTGACGCTGGCGCGCGCCGAGCGGAACGCGACGTGACGCGCGTTAGGGATTGAGGCGGTAGCCGCCGGGCTCTGTGATCAAGAGCCGGGCCTGGGACGGATCTTCCTCGATCTTCTGGCGCAGGCGGTAGATGTGCGTCTCCAGCGTATGTGTCGCGACACCGGCGTTATAGCCCCAGACCTTGTCGAGCAGTTCCTCACGCCCGACCGCCTTGGCGCCGGAGCGGTAGAGGAACTTCAGGATCGCCGCTTCCTTTTCGGTCAGGCGGATCTTCTGGTTCTTCTCGTCATGGACCAGGAGCTTGGCTGCCGGACGGAACGTGTAGGGGCCGATGGTGAAGACGGCGTCTTCGCTTTGCTCGTGCTGGCGAAGTTGCGCGCGCACCCGCGCCATGAGGACACCCAGCTTGAACGGCTTGGTGACATAGTCGTTGGCGCCCGATTCCAGGCCCAGAATAGTGTCGGCCTCGCCGTCCGCGGCGGTCAGCATGATGATCGGCATCTTGTGGCCGGACCGGCGCATCAGACGGCACAACTCGCGCCCGTCCATGTCGGGTAGGCCGACATCCAGCAGCAGCAGGTCGAAACGGTCGTCCTTGACGATATCCATCGCCTCCGATCCGCTGCCGACCTCCTCGACGTCGAATTCTTCGTGCAAATGGAGCTGCTCGGCGAGCGAATGGCGCAACGCGTCGTCGTCGTCGACGATCAGAATGGATCGGCCAGTGGACATGGGCGAGTTCCCCTTCGGGCATGAACAAATCGGGATCGAAGCCCGAAGGCTTCGTCATATGCTGCTCTATATAGTGTCGTTTTCGCGCTGTGCATCAGCCTGGATCATTTGAATGAAACGGCTGGAAAGCGCGCTATTCGGCTCCGCGAGCTCCTCGATAATAGAAAAGTGATGATGTCCGGGCATGGTTTGCGCCGTAACCGGCACGCCCGCGCTGTCCAGGGCATCCGCATATTGCGCGAGATTACGGTGAAACTCGTCGGTTTCGTCGATACCGACGGCAAGGTGCACCGGTACATGCGGTCTGGGCATGAAGGGCGCCAATCGGACCGGGCTGTTGCGCGCGGCCGCATGCGCATCCAGCCGCAGATCGGCGTTTAAGAATGTCGAACGCAGGACGTCCAGATCGTACAGGCCGCTGATCGCCACCATGCCGCGCACAAATCCCGGATGGATCCGGTTTTCCGTGAAACCCGACCAGTCGGTCGCCAGGATCATGGCTGCCAGATGCCCGCCGGCCGAGTGTCCGCTGAGATAGAGCCGCTGGCCGTCACCGTTCCAGTTGGACGCGTTGTCGTGCAGCCAAACGGCGGCCTCGCGGCACTGGCGGACAATGACATCCATGTCGACAGATGGCGCCAAATCGTAGTTGATGACCGCCACCGTCGCGCTGGCGGGCGCCAGACCCATGGCGACAAAGCTGAAATTGCCCTTGTCGAGTGAACGCCAGTAACCGCCGTGGATGAACATGACAACGGGCGCGCCGGGTTCGGACGCTGGGAAGATATCCAGTTTCTGGCCGGAATCGGGGCCATAAGACACATTGTAGTTGCCGCGAAAGCCATTGCGCGTCTGCTCGCTCAAGGCGTCGTAGCTGTCAAAGAAAGCTTGGTGGTCAGTGACCCGGCCACGCAGATCGTATTGTGCGTCAAGCTCCTCGCGGCTGAGGCCGCGGAACGTGTCTGATGGCATAGGCGCCTTCTATCCCCGAGTTGGTGGGAGCGAGGTTAGGGTGGGCGCCCCTCGCGCCGCAAGGGGCCATGCGGAGGCAATCCATGGCGGGCCGCTCACAGCGGCCTGACGGACATGTGAAGGCGCGCGCTGTCTGGCAGCCCGGCCATCAACGGCCTTGGACGCCGCCTCGCCAAGGGCTTTGTCGTTTTCCCGGAACCGTTGCCGGCCCCCTCCCCGCCCTCTGGGGCAAAACGCCGAGAGGCGTTTTCGCTGAGGCCACCCCGAGGATGCTGCCATGGGTGGCCGGGCGGGGGAGCGGGCCGGCGATGCCGTTTGAATGGGAAATGCTCTAGCTTACATACTGTCAGGTCGCCGCATCGTCTTGCCGGCCTCTCGCCACGGAGAAACGCGCCCATCATGACCGCAAAAGCCCTGCGCGCCGACCAGGTCGGCAAACCGTCGTTCGCTGACCGCTTCACCTTGCCCGAAGCCGATGACGACGATATCCGCCTGTTCGATCTGCCGAGTCACAAGCGCGCCCGCGAAGCCCTGGACTTCGCCCTGCCGATCAAGGACATCGGTTACAACATCTTCGTGCTGGGCGAGGACCGTACCGGCCGCATGGATGCAACGCTGACCTATGTGAAGGACCACATCGAAGGCCAGGATCCGTCAGACGACTGGATCTATCTGAACAACTTCCGTCGCCCTCACAAACCGCGCCCGATCCGCCTGCCCGCCGGTAAGGGCCGCCGCTTCCGCGACGACATGAGCGAGCTGGTGCCGGCCATCACCGAGGCGCTTCGCAAGGCATTCACCGGCGATGCCTATGCCGACGAGGTGCGTACCGAGCAGGAACGCACCAAAAAACACTTGGACGAGGCCTATGGCGGGCTGCGTGAACAGGCGCGGGCCGAGGGACTGGATGTGTGGTCCAGCCAACAGGGTCTGTCGCTGGTCGTCTTGGGCGAAGACGGCAAGCCGCGCAGTCAGGAAGAGCTGATGGCGTTGCCGGATGACGAGCGCAAGCGCCTGGAGCAGGCGATCGATCGGCTGAATCCGGCCATGGTAGAGATGCGCGCGACGGCCCGGCGCGCCGAGGTCGACCTGGCGCGCAACATCCGCGAGATAAACCGCCGCATCGCCGATGAGACGACGGGCACGCTGCTGACCGACTTGGAAGAGGAATATGCCGCCCATCCCGGTCTGCGCCGTTGGCTGGTCGAGCTGAGGAACGACATCCTGGACAACCTGCATCTGTTTCAGGTGCACGAAGCGCCGGAAAGCCAGGTCCAGCAGGACCCGATGACGCGCTATGCGGTCAACCTGTTGGTCGACAACGGCGACACCAAACATCCAAACGTCGTGCTGGAAGCCAACCCGACCTATCAGAACATTTTCGGCTCGATCGAGTACCGGCCGGTCAGCGGCACGCTGCAGACCGATTTCACGATGATCCGCGGCGGCGCCCTGCACCGCGCCAATGGCGGCATTCTTGTCCTGCGCGCCGAGGCGATCGCCGCCGAAGCGGCGACGTGGCACTTCTTGAAAGGCGCGCTTCGCGACAACGAGATTCGGATCGAGGAGCTCTATCGTTTCGGCGGCGTGCCTATGACCGGCACACCGCAACCCAAGCCGATACCGTTGGACGTGAAGGTCATCTTGATCGGCGCGCCGATATGGTATCGGCGTTTCCTGACCCTTGATTCGGACTTCCGAACCTTTTTCAAGATCAAGGCCGAGATCGACGGCGAGGTCGAAGCCGATAGCGACAACGTCAACATTCAGACGTTCGCGCGCCTGATCCAAAGGGCGGCCAGAAGAGCCGGGAAGGTCTGCGACGCCGGCGCCATCGATAACCTGATGGGCCACGCCGCGCGCTGGGCGTCCGACCGGGACAAACTCTCGGCACGGTTCGAACTGGTCGAAGACGTCCTGACCGAGGCCTGCCTGTTGTGCGGCAAAGACCAGCCCTTGACCGCCGAGCAGGTCGAAAAGGCGCTCAACGAGCGCCTCAGGCGCAATAGCCGGCCCGAAGACCGCAGCCAGGAGCAGATCGAAAAAGGCTCGGTCATGATCGATACCGACGGCGCCACGCCGGGCCAGGTCAACGGCCTGGTCTATCTGGACGTGGGCGATCACACCTTCGGTCTGCCGTCACGCATAACCGCGCGCGCCTCGGTCGGCTCCTACGGCGTCGTGAACATCGAACGCATGGTCAACATGGGCGGGCCAATCCAGCAGAAGGGCGCGTTGATCGTCGAGGGTTTTTTGTCGGGCCTGTTCGCCCGGCGCTTCCCTCTCTCCTTTTCGTGCTCCATCACGTTCGAGCAGTCCTATGGCGGCGTCGAGGGCGACAGCGCGTCGCTTGCCGAGGTCTGCGCGATCCTGTCGGCGCTCTCGGGCCTGCCGTTGCGCCAGGACATCGCCATGACCGGATCGATCAACCAGGCCGGCGACGTTCAGACGATCGGTGGTGCCATCGAAAAGATCGAAGGTTTCTACAGGATCTGTTCGGAACGTGGCTTGACCGGTAACCAGGGTGCGCTGGTACCGGCGGCCAACGAACGCAACCTGATACTGAAACCGGAGATCGTCGATGCGGTGTCCGAAGGCCGGTTCCATATCTGGAGCGCGACACGGGTGAGCGACGCCATAGAGATTTTGACCGGCCGGCCCGCCGGCGAACCGGATGCCGACGGCAACTACCTGCCAGACAGCGTGTTCGGTCTTGCCATGGCGCAGCTTGAGGCGTTCGACCAAGCGCTGACCGAACGCGGCGCCGTGCGCCTGGCCGGGCGCTGATGGCGACGGGTGACCTGGTTGTCTCGCCGGACGGCCACGCCAAGCTCGGACGGCGCCGATTTCGCTGTGCCGTCGGCCGCGGCGGCGTTCGGCGTTTCAAGCTGGAAGGAGACGGCGCGACACCGGCGGGTGATTTCCCGTTGCGCCGTCTTTACTACCGCCCCGACCGCATCCGCGATCCGCAGACCGGCCTGCCCCGCATCACCCTGACGCCGGCCGACGGCTGGTGCGACGACCCGAGCGACCCCGACTACAACCGTCCGGTCAAACGGCCGTTCTGGAAGGGTCATGAGGTCATGTGGCGCGGCGATCATCTCTACGATCTCGTCGTCGATGTCGGCTACAACGACAACCCGCCAGTCCCAGGACGGGGCAGCGCGATTTTTCTGCATCTGGCGCGCCCCGACTACAGCGCGACGGAAGGCTGCGTCGCCTTTTCGCGCGACGACTTCCTTTGGATCCTGTCGCGGCTGACACCGCAGTCACGCCTGGTGGTCGAACCCCGGTGACCTGACCGTCAGGCGGACGGCAACGGCGGTCGATGGCCGAAGATCGCCGTTCCGACGCGCACATGGGTCGCGCCAAAGGTGACGGCGACCGGATAGTCGCCGCTCATCCCCATCGAGAGCCGGTCAAGTCCGTTGCGCACCGCGATCTCGCGCAGCAGCGCGAAGTGCATGGATGGCTCCTCGTCGAACGGCGGAATGCACATCAGGCCGACCACGTTCAGCCCGGCATCGCGGGCGACGGTGACCAGCCCGTCGGTATCATCGGGCAGCACGCCGGCCTTCTGCGGTTCTTCGCCGGTGTTGACCTGCACAAAGCAGGCGGGATGGCGATCCTGCTTGGTCATCTCCTTGACGAGCGCATGGACCAGCTTTTCGCGGTCGATGGTCTGGATGACATCGAACAGGGCGACGGCGTTCTTGGCCTTGTTGGTCTGCAGCGGGCCTATCAGATGCAGTTCGATATCGGTGAATTGTTGCTTCAGGGCCGGCCACTTTGTCTCCGCCTCCTGCACGCGGTTCTCGCCGAACACACGATGACCGGCTTCGATGACCGGGAGAATGTGATCGGCGTCGTGGGTCTTGCTGACCGCGATCAAGGTTATGTCGCCGCCCTCTCTTCCGGCATCGCGCGCGGCAACCGCGATCGCCGCGTGCACGTCCGCAAGGTTTGCCGCAACGTCTATCTCATCACCCGTCATGTCCGCCGTTTCCATAACCGAACCGTGCCATCTGCGCGCCGTGATCCGCCACAATACGGGCAGACTGTTCATCGGTCAGCACTTGACGCCACGCGCCGGATTGTCCGGCGCGAAAGAACTGGTCCTGGCGATGCGAGCGTTCGATGAAGCCGCTATCCCTTTCCTGGCGGCTGAGCTGGTCAAAGGACGTGTTGGCGAGCGCGTGGCGAAACACCTGATCGTCGGATTTGATGCCGAGAAACTGCATGATGCCCGCAAAGGTCGTCTCGGGGTCGCCAAGCAGGTCCTCGTAGCGAACGGCATGGACACGGTCGTTGCCCGATGCCGTCCACGTCGCGACGTTCTGCGACCAGCTGCCGGGGAACTCCGTAACATGGGTGTCATCGAGCCGGGTGTGGGCATGTTCGGTCGCCATGATCTCGATGATCCGATCAATGGTCACCGCCAGATGATCGGCATAGGAAACGGCGACGTCGCGCGGATCGCGCACCAGATAGACGGCGCCCGCCGTGACGTCGGTCGCGTGGCTTGGCTTGCCACCGACGCGGGTTAGCGCCGAATGGGTCTTGACCAGCATGGTGGCAGCGCCTGATCCGGCAAGCGAGCGCTGCACCGGTGCCCTGAGCGCGGCGATACCCGCATCGCCCAATTCGTCGAGCGGCTGGTCGGCAACCCGTTCGAAATCGGGACGCCATGCATCGCTGCGCGACGACTTCGACAGGGCATTAAGATCAAGCGGTCCGCCCTTGTCGTGCAACACGTTGTGCAGGAAGGCACGCAGCCACGTGTTGCCGGATTTCGGATAGCTGGCAATCCAGACAATGGAACCCATCGCGCAGCCTATGGCCCGTCCGGTAGATAGCCGAAGCGCGCCATCTGCTGGTGATGTGCCTCGACGATCCTCTGCACCTGAGACTCGCTCAACACCTCGCGCCATTCCGCTACGCGGCCCGACCGGAAGAAGTGATCCTGCACCGGCGTGCGTTCGACGAAGCCCGTCTTCGCTTCCATCTTTCTGGCCGTGTCGAACGCCGCGTGCTGTACCGAGCGTTCGATCTTCTCCGGCGTCGTCTGGACACGCATGAAAGCCGCGAGGTCGCTGAAGGCAGAGCCCGCATCGGCGACCATGTCTTCGTAACGCATGACATGGACCATGGGACTCTCTGACGCCGTCCAGCTCGCCACATGCTGTGACCAACTGCCCATGACTTCATAGACATTGGTCGCATTGGTCGGCGTGCGGAACATGTCGGTCGCCATGATGTCGATCATCGCGTCGATATCGATGCCCTGGTGATGAGCGTAGGAAATGACGACGTCGAGCGGATTCCTGACGACATAGACCGCGCCATGGGTCACAGCCATGTTGATCGTCGGCACACCGCCCACTTTGACAAAGGCGCTATGTGTCTTGGCGGGAATGACACCCTCACGCGTCTGACTGATGCGTTCCTGGACTTGAGGCCTTAGACGCGCGATGTCGGCATCCGACCATTCCTGCCACGGCCGTTGATCAAACAGCGCAAATCCCGCGGTACCCGGTTCGGCCAGCGTTACCTCACCGATCCGATTGATGTCGAACGGTGTCGCGCTATCGGCCAGGAGATTGCTGATGAATAGACGCAGCCACGTGTTGCCGGATTTCGGATAGCTGGCGAGCCACAGAATCTTGCCCATAGGACGACCTTACATGCCGTCGGGCACGTAGCCGAAACGCGCCATCTGCACACGGTGCCGTTCGACGAACCGCGCGACCTGGTCATCACTGAGAACGTCACGCCACCCACCGCTGCGGCCTTCACCGAAGAAACGCTCCTGGTTCTTCGTGCGCTCATGAAAGCCGTCCTCGTCTTCAAGACGGCGCAAAACAGCGATTTGCGAGTGTGAGACAGCGCGCGACAGATGCTCCGGCGTCACGTCAAGCGTCAGGTATTGGCATACCTTGCCGAACGTCCCCTCCGTATCCTCGATCATGTCTTCGTAGCGCAGGACATGGACTGCCGGGTTGGGTTGCGTCCAGCTCGCCACGTTCTGCGACCAACCGCCTTGCACGAACTCCGTCAGGTCATCGGTCCGCGGCAGCATGTGGCCGGGCGTCGACATCAAAGTGATGGTCTCGTCGTGATCAAGGCCCGCATGTCGAGCGTAAGAGTCGACGATGTCGAGTGGATTGCGAACGATGTAGATGGCACCGGCGCTGACCGACATGTCGAAAGCCGGCTGACCACACATGGGCATCAGTGCGGCATGTGTTTTGACAAAAATGCTGTCATCACGCAGCCCCGCCAGATGGCGTTGCACCTTGAGCCGCAAATGGGCGATGTCGTCGGTCGACCACGACTTGGGCGGCCGATCGTCAACCTCGCGGAACCAGCGCATTACGGTGTCGCTGGTCGACATACGGCTGACATCATTCAAGCGAGCCGGATCGTCCGATCCGGAAAAGAGGTTCAACAGAAACATCCTGAGCCAGGTGTTGCCGGACTTCGGATAGCTGGCGAGCCAGACGATGTTGCCCACGGGTACCCGGCCGCTCCTAAGACCGAACCAATCCGACGGACACTACGTCAAAGACGCTAGAGAAGTTCCCGTTCTCTCGGACTCTGTGCCGGCCCACTCGCCCACCCGGCCATCCCGAGTATGCTGCCATGGGTGGTCGGGTGGCGGAGTGGACTGGAGATGCCGTTCGAACGGAAAGCACCCTAGAAACCGTCGGGTACATAATTGAACCGCTCCATCTGCTGGCGGTGCGCAGCTACCACCGTGCGTGCCTCGTCATCGGTCAGTTCGTCGCGCCACGACCCGGACTTGCCCGACCGAAAGAAACGACGCTGCGCCATCGTTCGTTCGCGAAAGCCATCCCGTTCCTCCAGTGCGCGAAGAACATTGAAGGACGCGTTCTCGACGGCGCGTTCGATGCGTTCCGGCGTTGCATCCAAGCGAAGAAACCCGACGAGGCCGGAGAACACCTTCAGTGGATCCGCCAGCATGTCTTCATAACCCATGACGTGCAGTGCGGAATTGGCGTGTCCCGTCCAGCTCTCAACGTTCTGCGACCAGCTGCCCCAGGGCTCACCCGCCATCGTCTGCGTTGTTGGCGTCTCGTAGTTGGTGAGGTTCATCATCTCGATCGCCTTGGCCGTCGTCAGGCCTTGATGATCCGCCAGTGAGGAAACGATATCCAGCGGGTTTCGCACGATATAGACCGCGCCGGCGGTGACGGACATGTTGATCGTCGGATGACCGCGCACCTGGAGAACCGACATATGTGTCTTGCAGAACGTCATGTGCTGTTGACGGTCGCTTAGTCGTTTCTGCACAGCCGGCCGCATGGCCGCGACATCGTCGGGTGTCCATTCCTGCCACGGTCGACCGTCGGCTGCCGTGAAGTTCGGCAGTGCCGCTTCGTTGCCAGTCAACGCATCCATCTTATTGATATCAAACGGTGATTTGGGATCTCGGAACAGGTTGTGCAAAAAAGCCCGGACCCACGTGTTGCCCGATTTTGGATAGCTCGCAAGCCATATGATGCCGCCCATCGTCTGATCTAGAAGCCGTCGGGGACGTAACCGAAGCGTTCCATTTGCACCCGGTTCGTCTCGACAATCGCCGCGATTTGATCGTCGGTCAGCGTCTCCCGCCAGCCGCCGGACTTGCCGCTACGGAAGAAGCGCTCCTGATGGGGCGAGCGCTCGACAAAACCGAACTTATCCTCTTGCGCCTTCAACACCTTGAACGACGAATTTTTGATCGCGCGTTCAAGCCGGCCTCGCGGCACATCAAGCTGCAGGAACTTGGTCACCGCACCGAAGGTCTTGACCGGAGACGACTTGAGATCCTCATAGCGGACAGTCGTCAGCATGTGTCCCTGGGTGGCAGTCCAGCTGGCCACATGCTGGCTCCAACTTCCCAGTGACTCCGTCACGTTTGAGCCGCCGACCGGCGTTTCAAAATTCTCCGTCGCCATCATCTTGGTCGCCATGTCGATATCGACGCCCAAAAAGTCGGCAAACGAAATCACGACATCCAAAGGATTGCGGATGATGTAGATGGCGCCGGCCGACACCTGCATGTTTACTGTCGGAAAACCACGAACCGACAACAACGCACAGTGAGTCTTGCAGAACACGGATCCGGGTTGCGACTGGGCAATCATCTCGTGGGCCCGCGGGCGCATGCGCGCGATGTCGTCGTGCGTCCACTCTTCAGGAGGCCGTGAATCAATCAGCCGATACCAGCCCGTCGATGACTCGCCCTGGCTCAGGCTGCCGGTCATCTGATTGATGTTCATCGCCTGTTTGGGATCGCGGAATAGATTGTGGAGGAAGGCACGCATCCAGGTGTTGCCGGATTTCGGATAGCTGGCGAGCCAAACAATGTTTCCCATGGGATTGTCTCCGCCGCCTAAAAGCCGGCCGGCACGTAGTCGAAACGCTGCATCTGTTCACGATGGTCGCTAACCACCTTTGCGATCTGCTCGTCGTCGAGTTCGTCCTTCCAGTGCCCGGCCGTACCCTTGCGGAAGAAGCGATCCTGGGCTGGCGAGCGTTCGGCGAAACCGTGCTTGTCTTCTTGTGCGCGCAAGACCTTGAACGACGAGCTCTTCACGGCCCGCTCGATCCGGTCGCGCGGTGCATTGACGTTCAGGAACTTTGCGACACCAGAGAATGTTTTCACTGGCGCTTTCAACATGTCCTCATAGCGCACGATGAGAAGACGGGGATTTGGCTTGCCGGTCCAGGTTTCGACATTCTGTGTCCAGGAGCCCAGCGGTTCGGAGACGCTTTCGCGATCGTTCGGCAACTCGCAGTTTGTCGTGCCCAGGACTGTGATGGCCCTGTCGACGTCGACGCCTTGAAAGTCAGCGAACGACAGGGCGACATCCAACGGATTGCGCACGATGTAGATGGCACCGACCGTGACGTCCAGGTTCACCGTCGAGTGGCCGCGCAGCTCGAGCAATGCGCAATGCGTCTTGCAGAAGATCGTACCGGGATAGTTATCGGCGATGAGCTGATGGACCTTGGGCCGCATGGCGTCGATGTCGGGGCGGGTCCATTCCTCCGGCGGTCGGGAGTCGAGCATCTTGTACCACTTCATGACGGCCTCGCCGGTCGAGATCAGCCCACCGCCAATCTCGTTTATGTCGAGCGGCTCGCCTGGATTGCGAAACAGGTTGTGCAAGAAAGCGCGCATCCAGGTATTGCCGGACTTGGGATAGCTTGCCAGCCAGATGATATTGCCCACGCCCTACACCCGTTCCGCTAGTAGCCCTGAGGAATGTAATCAAACCGGGCCATCTGCTCACGATGGACCTGGATGATCGATCGAGCTTGGTCGTCGTTCAGTTCATCTCGCCATCCGCCGACCTTGCCGGCACGAAAAAAACGTTTCTGGTTGATGGCGCGTTCGGCGAAACCGTGTTTTTGCTCCATCGTCTTTAACGTGTCGAACGACGAAAACGAGAGGGCGCGCTCCAGTCGGTCAGGTGGTGGATTGAGACCCAGAAACCGGACCAGGCCACCAAACGTTTCGTCGGGCCGTTCCACCAGATCCTCATAGCGCATGATGTGCAAGGCAGGATTGGGGCGCGCGGTCCAGCTTTGGACATGCTCGCTCCAGCTACCAATGAGGTGCGCAACCTGGTCGGGTTGCTCCGGCAGCACGTGGCCGGAATCGTTCATGACGTTGATGATGTGATCGGGGCCCGAGCCGGAGTGCGCGGCATAGGATGCGACGATGTCGAGCGGATTGCGCACGATGTAGATGGCGCCGGCGGTCAGCGCAAAATCGATCACCGCGTAGCCGTGCCACTGCATAAGGGCGCAGTGTGTTTTGACGAATATGTTGTCTGGCGCGTACTTGGCGATTTCTTCCTGGATGCCTGGTCGTAGACTGGCCACCCGTTTCTCGTCCCATGTTGCCGGCGCCTCGCCTGCTGCCTTTTCAAACCAGTAGCGCGCCGTGTCGTGAGGCGACATCGCGCTTATGTCGTCGGGTGAGAACGGTTCTTTTGGGTTCATGAAGAGGTGCAAGAGAAACGCGCGCGTCCAGGTGTTGCCGGACTTCGGATAGGAAGCGAGCCAGATGATCTTGCCTTTCGTCACGCGTCAGTGACCCCGCGGCACATAGCCAAAGCGTTCCATGTCCGCACGATGGCTTTCTACCACACGCGCCACCTGGTCATCAGAGAGCACGTCGCACCATTGGCCTTTCTCTCCGACACGAAAGAAGCGTTCGGCATGCTCACTGCGCTCGACAAAGCCGTCCGTTTCTTCCTGTTTGCGCAAGACCTTGAACGAAGCGTGGCGCACGGCGCGTTCGATGTGCTGACGCGGAACATCAAGACCGAGGAACTTCACAACGCCGGCGAAGGTCCGATGGGTCTCATCAAGCATGTCTTCATAGCGGACCACGTGAAGGCCGGGGTTGGGTCTGCCCGTCCAGCTCTCGACGTGCTGGGACCAACTGCCGATAAAGTCGATCATCAAGGTCTCGGACATCGATGTATGGCTGTTTTGGGTCGCCATCAGATCAATGACGTCATCAACCGGGCGACCGAGGTGATGGCTGAACGAGACCACAACGTCAAGCGGGTTGCGGATGATGTAAATGGCACCGGCCGTCACCGCCACGTTGATCGTCGGATGACCGGCGAACTCGAGCACCGCGCTGTGCGTTTTGATGAATCGCGTGCCATTCGCTTGATCGGCAAGCGCCGCCTGGACCGGCGCTCTGAGGGCGGCGATGTCGCTGGCCGTCATCCCGTCGAGAGGTCGCCCCGCGATCGCCGCGTAGTGCTCCGGCGTGACATCACCGGTCGTCAGGTCATCCAGGCGGTTGATGCCATGGGGGCGCTGGTTCTTGAGCATCACGTTGTGCAGAAAGGCGCGCATCCAGGTGTTGCCGGACTTTGGATAACTGGCAAGCCAGATCAGGTTTCCCATTTTTTGTCGCCGACATGCTCGCTGCAGAAGCGATTACCATTGCTGGCCGGGTCTAGCATAAGAACAACGGACAAAAAAAGGGGCGGCCGAAGCCGCCCCTTCTCGACATGTCCTGAACTGAGGACAGATCAGAAGCTGATCAACAGACCGGCACCACCGAAGTAGGTGTCGTAGTCGCGGTTGACCACACCGTCTTCGAACTGATCGAAGCCGACAGCGCCGGTAACGGCGATGCCCGGACCCAGGTCGTACTGACCCATGAGACGGTAGGCGTCGAACTCGTCGGTTACACCACCAGCGGCAGAAAGTGTGCCGGGAGCGAAGTCGGTTTCTGAATGCAGCCAGTAGATACCAGCGCTCCAGGGACCGTCCGCGTAGTACGACAGACCGAGATCGAAGGTTTCGATGTCGGTACCGGCGACGTTGGCGTTATCGGTTGTGTTCATGTACGAACCACCGAGACCCCAGTTGCCGTAGTAGAGCACAAGACCAGCGTTCCAGGAGTTGGAGTCCGTGGTGCCGATGTTGGCAGGCAAGTTCTGGATGGCCTTGCTGGACACATCCAAATAGCCACCAGCCACGGTCAGACCGACATCGCCGATCTCGCCGTCGTAACGCGCGCCGACCGACCAGGTCTCACCATGCGTACCGGCCGGCGTCGTGGCCGTAGGACCGATCTGGACCGGCAGCGTGTACGTACCGCCAGGCAGCGCTTCCTTGTTGTCCGGGGCATAAGAGGCGCCGAACTGGAAGCCGTTGAACACCGGCGAGAAGTACATCACGCGCGCATCGTCACCCGTCTGATTGGGGAACGTGGCGAACGTAACGCTGGCACCGGCCGCGAAACGCGAACGGGCAAGACCGGTCGTCTGACCAAAGAACTGCGACAGACCGTTCGCCCACACCGTCGGGGTGTTGGCGCCGAACACGTAGTTAATGTACGGAGCAGCCGTCGCCATGATGTAGGACGCCGGGTCATCGTTACCGATGCGGAACTGGCCGAACGAACCTTCGATGTAGGCATAGTTCTCGTCCAGCTGATCGCCCTGGGTCTCACCCTCGATCTCGATGCGAACACCGACTTCAAGGCCGTTATCCAGAACGGTCTTACCGCGAACCTGCAACTCGCCATCAAACTTGATGTCGTGGTCGCCTTTGTTGAAACCGGGCTCGTTCGGAATCGAAACGCCGTTACCTGCCGAATCGTCGTTACTGGCAAGGAACACCGCCCAGTTGTGGTAACCACCGAAGCTCAGCTCGATCGGCTCGGCAGCGGACGCCTGTCCGGCTACCAGGCCAACCGAGACCATCGCGGTGGTCCCAAGCAGCACTTTCTTCATTGCGCAAACCTCCTAAGGGACTAACTCTTCAAAACGCCTTTCCGGAACGGAAAGAAAAATCAGGTTCTGGTTTGACCGGCACCTGACTTTCGCCAGGGCCTCAACGCCGGCCAAGGGACCGCGCCCGATCTACGGTGGCAAAATTACTGGAGCTAAGAAGCAAACCCAAGCCTTTTGGGGTACCGCTTGTGGCTTTTCCAACCCAGTGTGACAAGAATGCCGCAGTAGGTATTGGAAACAACAGGCAATCCCCGCTTGCCGAGGCCCGGCCAATAAGCCAATGTGCGCCATCTTACAAAGGTCACAAACGGGTGTTTTCGTTGCGCGTGACAATGAGAAAAACGACCAATCTCTACCACTTTAGAGTAGTCCTGCTGATGCTGGCCGGCGCCACGCTGGTGGCCTGTGGTCCGTCCGAGGGTGTCGGCGTGGCCGACACCGTGGAGACCCCCCAGGGCCGGTTCGAAAAGGACGTCGACGACCCGACCCGCGAGACCATTTTCGGTCCGGGCGGCCTTAGCGCGGCGCTGTTTGACGATGCCGGCGGTACCAGCGACACCAGCGGCGGCGGCATCGGGGTCAACGCGTTTCTGTGGCGCGCGTCGCTCGACACGTTCGCGTTCCTGCCGCCGTTTTCCGCCGATCCGATTGGCGGCGTGATCATCTACGACTGGTATTCACCGCCGGAAACACCGGGTGAGCGTTTCAAGGTCACGGTCTATATCCTCGACACGCGACTTCGCGCCGACGGCATAAAAGTCGCCGTTTTCCGCCAGGTTCGCGATGTCTATGGCGAGTGGGTCGAGGCCCAGGTCGACCCGTCGATGGAAACTCAGCTGGAAAACGCTGTACTGACGCGCGCCCGCCAGATCAGGATCGCCCAGCTCGGGCAATAGCCTTGCGCCATCGCTTGGTGGCGAACGGGAGCCTTTAGAAACCCCGGCGGTCTGCCTTGGAGCGGATCATGGCTTGACGGAACCGCAAAGCGATTCCATCAAAACAGGATCTGCTCTAGCGTGCGCCACCGGCCGGAACCACGGTTCTCGGCCCGATAGAAAACGAGATACATGGCCCAGCAACGGTACAATTTTCGCGATGCCGAGCCGCGATGGCAGCGCATTTGGGACGAACGCGGCACGTTTCGCCCCGATAACGACGACGATCGGCCGAAAGCCTATGTTCTTGAGATGTTTCCCTATCCGTCGGGCCGCATCCACATGGGCCACGTGCGCAACTACACGATGGGCGATCTGGTGGCGCGCTACCGCC
Source organism: Pseudomonadota bacterium (assembly GCA_039028155.1). Taxonomy (NCBI): domain Bacteria; kingdom Pseudomonadati; phylum Pseudomonadota; species Pseudomonadota bacterium. The sequence continues at coordinate 71,804 of JBCCIS010000002.1, read as the reverse complement.
GCGCCCAGGGCTTCAACGTCCTGCATCCCATGGGTTGGGATGCGTTCGGCCTGCCGGCGGAAAACGCCGCCATGGCCAAGGGCGTTCACCCGCGCGACTGGACCTACCAGAACATCGCGACCATGCGCGGCCAGCTCAAAAAGATGGGGCTGTCGCTTGACTGGAGCCGGGAGATCGCGACCTGTCACCCCGAGTACTACCGTCATCAGCAGCATCTGTTTCTGGACATGATGGACGCTGGCCTGGTCGACCGGCGCGAAGCCTGGGTCAACTGGGATCCGGTCGATCAGACGGTGCTGGCGAACGAGCAGGTAATCGAAGGACGCGGTTGGCGTTCCGGTGCCCCAGTCGAAAAACGCCAATTGAATCAATGGGTTTTCAAGATCACATCGTTCGCCGACGAGCTGGCGGACGCGCTGGAGGGGCTCGATCGCTGGCCCGACAAGGTCAAGCTGATGCAACGCAACTGGATCGGCCGATCCGAGGGCTTGCGCATGGCCTTCGCGCTGGTCGGCCGCGACGATCTGCTGGAGGTCTTCACCACCCGCCACGACACGATCTTTGGCGCCAGTTTCATGGCGATTTCGCCGGAGCACCCGCTGGCCGGCGCCCTGGCCCAGGATGATGAGGGTCTCAGCGCCTTCATCGCCGAATGCGGCCGATTGGGCACCAGCGAGGAAGCGATCGAGCGGGCCGAGAAGAAAGGCTACGATACCGGCCTCAGAGCGCGCCATCCATTCGTCCAAGGCGTCGAACTCCCCGTCTACGTCGCCAATTTTGTCCTGATGGAGTACGGCACCGGCGCGATCTTCGGCTGTCCGGCCCATGATCAGCGCGACCTGGACTTCGCGCGCAAGTACGGTTTGAAGGTTATTCCCGTCGTGGTGCCCGCCGATGCCGACGCCGCGACATTCGAGGTCGGTGACGAGGCCTATAAGGGCGACGGGCTGATCGCCAATTCGGCCTTCCTGGACGGGATGAGCGTCGAGGATGCCAAACGAGCGGTCGCCGATCGCATGGAACAGACCAATCGCGGCAAACGAGAAATCAACTATCGGTTGCGTGATTGGGGGGTGTCCCGGCAGCGTTATTGGGGGTGTCCGATCCCCGTCGTGCATTGTCCGGATTGCGGCATCGTGCCCGTGCCAAAGGCCGAACTGCCGGTGCGTCTGCCCGATGATGTCGAGCTCGATAAGCCCGGCAATCTGCTGGAACACCATCCGACTTGGAAACACACGACCTGTCCGCGCTGTGGTGGTGAGGCCGTTCGCGACACCGATACGCTCGACACCTTCGTCGACAGCTCCTGGTACTTCATGCGGTTTTGTTCGCCACGCGACGATACACCGATGGACAGAGCGGCGACGGCCTATTGGATGCCGGTTGACCAGTACATCGGCGGCGTCGAACACGCGGTGTTGCATCTGCTTTATTCGCGCTTCTTCGCCCGCGCGCTCAGGCGTTGCGGCTATGTCGATTTTGACGAGCCGTTCGCCGGCCTGTTCACCCAGGGCATGGTCGGCCACGAAATTTATCAGGCCGAAGACGGCACCTATCTGGAGCCGGCCGAGATCGTGAAGAGCGCCGACGGCACGGCCAAGGTCGCCGCCACCGGCGCGCCGGTCACCATCGGCCGTTCGGAAAAGATGTCGAAGTCGAAGAAGAACGTCATCGATCCCGACGACATCATCGCCGAATACGGTGCCGACACGGCGCGCTGGTTCATGCTGTCCGATTCGCCGCCCGCCCGCGATCTCGAGTGGACATCGGAAGGCGTCGCCGGCGCCTATCGATTTGTGCAGCGCATCGCACGTCTGGTGTTATTGGCCGCGCCCGACTTGCCGGACCCGACCACGGCACGTCCGGAAACCATGAGCGATGCGGCGACGGCACTAAGGCAGGCGACCCACGGCGCGATCGATGGCATCACGACGGATATCGAGGCGTTTCACTTCAACCGAGCGGTCGCGCGCATTCACGAGCTGACGAACGCGATTGCCGACTTCAAGGCGACCGACGACGCCGACATGTGGGCGCTGCGCGAGGCCTTGGACGTCATGATCACGTTGGTCGGCCCGATGATGCCGCATCTGGGCGAGGAGATGTGGCAGGCGTTGGGCCATGACACGCTGTTGGCGGATGCGCCGTGGCCGGTCGCGGATCCGTCGCTTTTGATCCGCGACAGTGTCACCATTCCGGTTCAGGTGAACGGCAAGCTGCGCGCCAAGGTGACCATGCCGCGCGGTGTCGCCAACGATGACATGGAGGCCGCCGCCCTGGCCGACGACAACGTTCAGCGGGCGATCGACGGCAAGGCCGTGCGCAAGGTCATCGTCGTGCCCGACAAGATCGTCAACATCGTCGTCGCATGAAGACGGCATTCGACCGACGCGGACTTGTCACCGGGGTATTGGGTACCGTCGGACTGGTCGTGACCGGCTGCGGCTTTAAGCCGCTCTACGGTACACCGGAGAATGGCGCGGGTGCGTCGCTTGAGATGGCATCCGTGCGGGTCGATCCCATCCCGGACCGGATTGGGCAGATCTTGCGCAACGAACTGACCGACCGCTTGACCGCGGGCGTCGGTCCGCAGCCGACGCGTTACAGACTGTTCGTCGAGATTGAGGAGTCGACGGCACCGCTGCAGATCCAAACGACGGATACCATCACCCGCTACAACTTTACTCTTTCGGCGAGTTTTCAATTGCTCGACAGCACGACCGGGAATGTCGTCTATGACGACAGTGCGCGCGCGGTCGGCAGTTATGACGTTGTAGAATCCGAGTTCGCGACGCTCGTCGCCGAACAGGAGACTGGCCGCGAAGCTGCGCGCGATCTCTCCTCCTCAATCGCCGCATTGCTGGCGCTCTATTTCTCTCGTGACACAGGTTAGGGATTTGGGCGAACCGTGAAGATCTCGGCGCGCCAGGCGGACGGCTTCGTCAAGAGTCCCGACCCAAAGGTACGCGCGGTTCTGGTCTTCGGTCCCGATAGCGGTCTGGCGCGTGAGCGTGCCGAGACACTGGCGCGCGGTGTGGTCGACGATCTCTCCGATCCCTTCCGGGTGGCCGAGCTCGACCCTGCCGCGGTCGCCAAGGATGCTGCCATGCTGAATGACGAGGCCGCGGCGATCGCCTTGACCGGCGGGCGGCGCGTCATTCGTTTGAAGGACGCCGGCGACCGTCTGGCCGGTGTGATGAAGACGTTTCTGGCCGACCCGCCGGGTGATGCGCTGGTCATCGTCGAGGGTGGCGACCTGAGCGCGTCATCTAAACTTCGCAAGGTGTTCGAGGCCGCCGGTCTGGGCGCCGCCCTGCCCTGCTACCGCGACGAAGGCCGGGATCTCGAGCGGTTTGTGGGCGCCGCTCTGGCTGATCAGGGCCTGCGGGCGTCGTCAGACGCGGTCGGCTTACTGGCGGAGCTCTTGGGTGGCGACCGCCTTTTGACGCGTTCGGAAATCGCCAAGCTCGCCGTTTACATGGGCGACGATAAGGACGTCCGCGTCGAGGATGTGCTCGCGGTGGTCGCTGACAGTTCCTATCTGACTTTTGAAACCATAGCGCGAGCCGTCATGGCCGGCGATACGATGGCTTTGGGCCGGGGTCTCGATCGTGCATTCGCAGAGCGCGAGAGCCCGGTCGCCGTTCTCGGCGCGGTTCGTCGTGAGATGCAACGCTTGGCGCTGTTTGTTGCGCTTGTGTCTGAGAACGGCTCGCCCGATGCCGCCTTGAAGGCGATGCGCCTGGATCCCCGTCGTCACTTCCGCATTGTCGAACCGCTACGTGGCGCAGCCAGGCGTTGGCGCCCCGACGATGTGGCGATGGCGTTAACGTGGCTTGCCGAAGCGGATCTTCATTGCAAGTCGACCGGATTTCCCGATGTCACGATCTGCCGGGAGGTCCTGATGCGCATGACCAGCGGCCTGAAAGAGACGCACGTCTTCGCATGACGATGCTGGGCATCGATCACGTGCAGATCGCCATGCCCCCGGGCTGCGAGACGCAAGCGCGCGATTTCTATGGCCGGATCCTTGGTTTCGATGAGATCGCCAAACCGGCTGCGCTCGCCAAGCGGGGCGGTGTTTGGTTTGTCGTCGGTCCGGTTGGGGTTCATCTCGGTGTCGATGACGAATTCAAGGCGGGCGCAAAGGCCCATGTCGCCTTCCTGATCAAGGGCCTTGGCGCGTTTCTGGCACGGCTCGAAGCGGCGGAAGTCGCAACAGAGCGCGGGGTCGACCACTTGGGTCGAGCCAGGGCTTACGCGAGGGACCCGTTCGGCAATCGGCTGGAGTTTATCGAAGCGATGTCTGACTGACGGCCGGCGCCGGCCGTCACGAACCCACCAGTCTTGGGCGAGACGGGCTTTCGAGTTTGGTGATCACGTCGTCAAGCTGCTCCACGGTCGTGTAGTGGACGACGAGACGCCCCTTTTCGCCGCTTCCGCGCACCTCGACCTTAAGACCGAGGGCGTCGCTAAGCCGGCGCTCCAAGTCCAACGTATTGGGGTCAACCGGTCCGCTCGCGCGGGGCGCCGCAGGAGTTGCGACGGGTGCCGGGGGTTCTTCCGCGTCCTCTATCTCAACACCGCCGGCGCGAACCAACGCCTCGGTCTGGCGGACGTTGAGGCCCTTATCGATCACGATTTCCGCCAGTTCCGTGGGCTCATCGGCGCCAAGAAGCGCCCTGGCGTGTCCGGCGCTCAGGCGGCCCTCGTCCAGCATCGCCTGAACCGCGCCGGGCAGATCGAGAAGCCTTATCATATTGGCAACATGCGGGCGGCTGCGCCCAACCGCTTCGGCAATGTCGTTTTGGCTGAGGCCAAACTCGTCGCCCAGGCGCTTGTATGCGGCGGCTTCTTCCAACGGGTCGAGATCGGCGCGCTGGAGGTTCTCGATCAGCGCGATCTCCAGGACCTCGATGTCGGAGAACTCGCGGACAATGACCGGGACGTCATGCAGCATGGCGATCTGGGCGGCGCGCCAGCGCCGTTCGCCGGCGACGATCTCCAGATCGCCGTCGGATCCAGCAAGCACGGGTCTGGCGAGGATCGGCTGCAGCATACCCTGATTGCGCAGGGAGTCCGCGAGGTGGGCGATCTCCTCGTCGTCGAAGTTGGTGCGCGGCTGAAACCGTCCGGGCCGAAGATCGCCGACGGGCACCTGTCGCAAGCCGTCTCTGGGACGAGCCTGGTTGGGCTCGCTGATCAAGGACGAGAGGCCCCGTCCGAGGCCGCGTGTTTCACTCATGATCCCATTCCTTCGACCGTGGTTGGCGTCGCGTCGCCAGGCCGGTGGCGTTCGCGCCGCAACATTTCGCCGGCTAGATGCACATAAGCTTGGGCGCCAGCGCTCTTAAAAGCATAGAACATAACGGGTTTGCCATGGGAAGGCGCTTCGGACACTCTCACGTTTCTTGGGATGATTGTATCATACACCTGTTCCGGAAGCACCTTTCTAACGTCTGCTACCACCTCGCGCGACAAGCGGTTTCGTCTATCGAACATCGTCAAAACGATGCCCGTCATTTCTAGCTTGTCATTATATGCATCACGCACGCATTCGATGGTGTGCAGCAACTGAGATAAACCTTCCAAAGCGAAGAATTCACATTGCAGAGGCACCAAGACCTCGTCGGCCGCAACGAGCGCGTTGATGGTCAGGAGGCCAAGCGCGGGCGGGCAGTCGATCAGGACCAGATCATAGGCGCGCTTGAAGGTGTTGATCACCCGCTTCAGGCGCGATTCGCGCTGGTCAGCGTTGACCAGCTCCACTTCCGCGCCGCTCAGGTCCATTGTGGCGGGGACGATATAGAGGTGTGGTACGTCGGTTGCGACGGCGGCAGCACCTCCCCAATGGCGCTCTGGTGCGATCAGAAGGTCATAGGTGGTGATGCGGCGTTCGTCGGGCGGGATGCCCAGGCCGGTGCTGGCGTTTCCCTGGGGATCGATGTCGACGACCAGGACCCGCTTGCCGACGGCAGCCAGGGCGGTTGCCAGATTGATGGTGGTGGTTGTCTTACCGACGCCACCCTTCTGGTTGGCGACGGCGATAACGCGGCCGGGCCGGTCATACACAAAATCTAGACCTTGTTTCTCCTGCCTCACGACCGTCCTACCCGACTTTGAGGCTGACATGTGCTTTTCCCACAACCTGTTGACGAAGCCCTGAGGCCCATCTGGCGTGTCTGTCTGTGTCCTACAGCTGTCCGACAAAGACCGCTAAATTTGCCTCTTCTGTAGTACCCATATCTTGTATCTTTTGCAACGTCAACACCAGGGAATACAGTATATTGCGTTACTTTCGACCTCCATACCACACGTTGTTGATGACTAGTATGGTACTACAGCTGTCTGTCATACTTGTATGACACGTGTAGGACAGGTGGCATACCAAGCTAGCCCTAGCCAATTCGGCGGCGACGTCCGCACCCTTTGGTACGAGGCCTATACTGCCCTCACCCATGAACCTGGACATCATCGGTACGAGCCGATCAAGCGGCGCCAGCGCACGCGCGGTCACCACATCAGCGGATTTTTTCGCCAGTTCCTCGATGCGGCAGGCGTGGACCACGACGCCCGCCCCTGTTTCACGTGAAACCTCACGCAAAAAGACCGCCTTTTTCTGGTCACTCTCGACCAGTTCTACGCCCCTCACACCCAGGATGGCCAGCACCAGCCCCGGAAAGCCCGCCCCGCTGCCCAGATCCAGCAGACTCCGAGTCTCCTCAGGGATAAAGCGGAGCAATTGTGCCGAATCCTGCATGTGGCGACGCCACAGGTCGTCGAGGGTCGACGGCCCCACCAAATTTAGCGATTTCTGCCATTTCACCAGAAGATCGGCATAGATCTGAAGCCGATCGAGCGTTTCACGTGAAACCGCCATCGCCGCCTGGAACCCGTCGGGACCCAACGGCGTGGTGTCGGCCATGGCGCGTCTTACGCCGCGCGCCGGCGCACGTGACCCAACAGCGCCGTCAGCGCGGCTGGTGTCATACCCGACAGGCGCGACGCCTGGCCAAGTGTCTCGGGCTTTGCCGTTTCCAGCTTTTCGCAAAGTTCGGCCGAAAGGCCGCCGATCTGCCGATAATCGAGATTGGCTGGCAGAGCCAGACCTTCGTCACGGCGAAACGCCGCCACATCAGACTCCATGCGGCCGAGATAGCCGGCATACCGACCTTCGATCTCGACCTGCTCGCGGACGTCCGGCGCCAACGCGCCAAGGTCCGGCCAGATCCCTGTCAGACGCTCGTAGGTCACGTCCTTCAGCGCCAGCAAGTCAAGCACGCTGCGGTGACGGCCGTCGCGGTTCACGGTCAGCCCGTGGCGATGGGCTTCGTCGGGTGTCAGACGACAACGGCGCGCAAGATCGAGCCCGGCCTCGACACGCGTCCGGCGTGCCTCAAACTGTCGGACACGGGTCGTACCCACCAGGCCGGCATGAACGCCTTTTGGTGTCAGTCGCAGATCGGCGTTGTCGGCACGCAAGATCAGGCGATACTCGGCGCGCGATGTAAACATCCTGTAGGGCTCGCTCGTGCCGCGGCCGATCAGGTCGTCGATCATGACCCCGATGTAAGCCTCCGCGCGGTCAAGGGTAAACCACGCGCGGTCCGACGCCTGTAGCGCCGCGTTGGCGCCGGCCACCAGGCCCTGGCCGGCCGCCTCCTCGTAACCGGTCGTCCCGTTGATCTGGCCAGCCAGAAAAAGTCCAGGGATTCTGCGGGTTTCAAGGGTCTTTGACAGTTCACGGGGATCGACGAAATCATACTCGATGGCATACCCGTGCTGCTCTATCTTCGCATGCTCCAGGCCCGGAATGCTGGCCACGACGGCGTCCTGGACGTCACGGGGCAGGGAGGTCGAAATCCCGTTCGGATAGACCGTGTGGGTGTCGAGGCCCTCGGGTTCCAGGAAGATCTGATGGCGCGTCTTGTCGGCAAAGCGCACGACCTTGTCCTCGATCGACGGGCAGTAGCGCGGCCCCGTGCCGTCGATTTGACCGGAAAACACCGGCGCCCGGTCGAGATTGCCGCGAATGATCTCGTGGGCCAATGCGCCCGTTTCGGTGATGTGGCAGGGCACCTGCGGGACCCGAATGACATCGGTCATCCACGAGAAGGGCACCGGCGGATCGTCGCCCGGCTGGACCTCGGCCGCCCGCCAGTCGATGGTGCGGCCATCCAACCGCGGCGGCGTGCCGGTCTTGAGCCGGCCCATGCGAAAGCCCAGGCGTTCCAGGGTCAGCGCCAGACCGATCGCCGGTCCATCACCGATGCGGCCCGCGGGCCAGGTCTCCTCGCCCAGATGTATCTTGCCACGCAGAAACGTCCCGCTGGTGATCACGACGGCCCCGGCGCTGACTAGACTTCCGTCATCCAGGACGACACCCGCGACCCGGCCTTGGTCATCCAGCGCGATATCATCGACACCAGCCTCGCGTATGGTGAGGTTCTCGTATTCGGCTAGGATCGCCTGAATGGCCGCCGCGTAGAGCTTCCGGTCAGCCTGCGCACGTGGACCGCGAACCGCGGGACCCTTGCTGCGGTTGAGCACCCGGAACTGAATGCCGGCGGCATCGATGGCGCGGCCCATGATGCCGTCCAGCGCGTCGATCTCTCTGACAAGGTGGCCCTTCCCAAGACCACCGATCGCGGGGTTGCAGGACATGGCGCCGATGGTCGAGGCCTTGTGGGTGACCAACAGAGTCGACGCGCCAAGACGCGCGGCGGCGGCCGCCGCCTCGCTGCCGGCGTGGCCGCCGCCGACCACGATCACGTCATATGCCGTCACCTCTGCCATGGCGCGGAATGTAGGGATCGGACACCGCCAAGTCAAAGTGCCTGGGGCCGATGTTTCACGTGAAACACACCGGCCTCATTTTCCGATGCAGAAATCCCGGAAGATCACGTCAAGCAGCGCCTCGACATCGGTGTGTCCGGTCAGGCGATCGATGGCCCGCAACGCCATCCTTAGATCCTCGCCACGCAGCTCCGCATCCCCTGCGTCACGTGCCCGCCGCAGCGCCTCGATGGCGGCGGCAACGCCAGCTCGGTGGCGCGCCCGGGACGGTCCGGGCTGGTCGCGGTTGGGCCAAAGCGCCCATAACGTCTCCTTGAGCCCGCCGATCAGGGGATCCAGCCCCTCACCGGTCGCGCAGGAAATCGGCCAAGCCGCCTGATCCAGAATCCTCTTATCCGGTGCGATAGGGGCGAGATCGCACTTGTTGGCGACCACAAGGCTCCGCGCATCGACCAAGTCCTCCACATCGACTGTGGTCTCCGCCAGCCGGGTGGCGTCGACGACGACAAGCCTCAGGTCCGCCTCGACGGCCCGCTCGCGGGCGCGGCGAATACCCTCGGCCTCGACCGCCTGGTCGCTTTCTCTCAATCCCGCCGTATCGGCCAGCAGGACCTCGAAGCCGCCGACCTCCATGTCGATTTCAACGATGTCGCGGGTCGTGCCGGCCTGTTCTGAGACGATAACGGCGTCACGCTGCGCCAACCGGTTCATCAAACTGGATTTGCCGACATTCGGCGCGCCGACGATCGCCACACTGATCCCTTCACGCAGGCGCTCGGCGCGCTGGTGGTCGTCCAGATGGTCATCCATGGCGGTGATCAATTCGGCGAGATCACAATCGACGAGCGCCACCACGTCGTCGGGTAGGTCTTCATCGGGAAAATCGATCGCCGCCTCGACATGGGCCAGGACGCGCTTCAGGCGCTCGCTCCAGCCGCTGTAGAGTACGTCCAAGGATCCAGAGAACTGGGAGAGGGCCTGTCGGCGCTGTTCGCCTGTCGCGGCGTCGACCAGGTCCGCGACTGCCTCCGCGCGAGTCAAATCCATGCGGCCATGGGTCACCGCGCGCCGTGTGAATTCGCCCGGCTCCGCCGGCCGCAGGCCGGGCTGGCGGGCGAGGGCGTCCATCACCGCGTCGAGAACGGCGCGGCCGCCATGCACATGGAGCTCTGCTGCATCCTCACCGGTGTAGCTGGCCGGCGCCGGGAACCAGAGCACCAAGGCATCATCCAGCACCTCGCCGCGGGAGGGATCGCTCAGACGGCGCACGCTGGCCTGGCGCGGCGGTGGCAGGCCGCACCCTGTCAGCGCCTCGATCGCGTCACCGCTGGCCGGTCCCGACAACCGGATGACGGCGATCGCCGCACGGCCTGGCGCGCTGGCCAACGCATAGATGGTCATGGTCTTAGCTCAACCGATCGCCGCTGCATGTTTCACGTGAAACAACCGAGGCGGACTTAAAGCGGATCATGGTTAGGTGGCTTTCTCGGGATCATCGCCTGGCTTCAGCATCAGACGCTCGACCCGCCGGCCGCCGGCGATGTGCTCGCGCAGGATCTCCTCCAGGTCGTCCTCGCCGTCATAGCGGTACCAGACGCCCTCGGGATAGATCACCATGGTCGGGCCCAGCTCGCAGCGGTCCAGACAGCCGGCTGCGTTGACTCGGATGCCGTTCAGGCCGAGGTCCTTGGCGCGGGTCTTTAAGTAGTTGCGTAGCGCTTCCGCGCCCTTGGCCTTGCAGCAGCCGCGAGGATGGCCCTCGGCGCGCTCGTTCGTGCAGCAGAAGACGTGACGCCGGTAAAAGAGTTCGGGATCGCCGGCAACGGTCATGACTTCGCGCCTTTGGCAAGGTCGGACCAGAAACGCATCATCTGCTCCATGCCTTCCGTGCCGGCCGCGGTCCAGCTCTTGAGCAGGTTCTCAGGATCCATGTCGCCAACCGCGGCCATCATCCGATCGCGCAAGGCGGCCATCATCTCTTCCTGCAGGGGCTGCACATCCGGCAGCCCGAGAAACGTGCGCGCCTCCTCCGGCGTGCAATCGACGTTGATCGTCACCTTCATCAAGAAACCCCAGTCCGTCTATGGTTGCGCCGACCGGCAGCGTGCTCCACGTTAAGGCCCTGCGCGCCCCCAATGCAATCTCTTCACCGCCAGGAGCCCCGATGGACCGCAACAATCTCGACCGGGAATCGAGCCCCTATCTGCTGCAGCACAGGGACAACCCCGTGCATTGGCAGGCCTGGGGGCCTGAGGCCCTGGCGCACGCCAAGGCGGAAAACAAACCGGTCCTGCTTTCAGTCGGCTACGCCGCCTGTCACTGGTGTCACGTCATGGCGCACGAGAGCTTCGAGGATCCCGAGGTCGCGGCGGTCATGAACGAGCTTTTCGTCAACATCAAGGTCGACCGGGAGGAGCGCCCGGACATCGATTCGATCTACCAGGCCGCGCTCGCCATGCTGGGCCAGCAGGGCGGCTGGCCGCTCACCATGTTCCTGACGGCCGACGGCGAGCCGTTTTGGGGCGGGACTTATTTTCCGACCCCGTCGCGTTACGGCCGACCGGCCTTCACCGACGTCCTGAAAGGCGTGCACGAGACCTATCTAACGGCGCGCGACAAGGTGGATCAAAACCGCGCGGCCCTGACCGATGCGCTGCAACGCATGTCGGTCAAGGAATCGGTCGGCGATCTCAGTCCCAATCTCGGCGATGTGGCCGCTAAGTCATTGATTCAACAAGTGGACTTCCGGTTTGGTGGAATCGGCCAGGCGCCCAAGTTCCCCCATGTGCCGGATCTCGAGCTCTTGTGGCGCGCCCATTTACGCGGCCTTGACGACGACTGCGGGCGCGCGGTCATGATCAGTGCGGGCGCCATGGCCCAGGGCGGTATCTATGACCACCTGCGTGGCGGTTGGGCACGCTACTCCGTCGATTCCTATTGGCTGGTGCCGCATTTCGAGAAGATGCTGTACGACAATGCCCAGCTCATCGATCTCTGCACCATGCTGTGGCAGAGCTCCCGATCGGATCTTTTCCGCCGCCGCATCGCCGAGACTGTCGGCTGGGTCTTCGCCGAGATGACGACTGCCGATGGCGCATTCTGCTCCAGCCTGGATGCAGACTCCGACGATGGCAGCGGCCATGCGGAGGAGGGCGCCTTCTATGTCTGGACGGCCGAGGAAATAGAACGGCTGCTCGGCGACGATGCCGCATTCTTCAAGCAGTGGTACGACGTCACGCCCGGCGGCAATTGGGAAGGCAAGACGATCCTAAACCGCAGTGCGTCGGGGGCCGCTGACGATGCCGAGGAAGAGCGCTTGGCCGCCCTGCGCCAGGTCCTTCTTGAGGAGCGGGCAAAGCGCCCGCGGCCGGGGCTGGATGACAAGGTCCTCGCGGATTGGAATGGATTAATGATTCATGCATTGATCAAGTCCGGCCTAGCTTTCAACGAAGCCGCCTGGATTGATGCCGCGGAACGCGCCTTCCGCTGGATCGCCGAGACCATGGCCGACGGCGACCGGCTCTGGCACAGCGCGCGCGAGGGACGTTACGTCAAGATCGCCATGATCGACGACTACGCCGCCATGGCGCGCGCTGGCCTGGCGCTTTTCGAAGCGACCGGTGACCCGGCCTATCTGGCGCGGGCCCGCGCCTGGGTCGCCACCGCGGACAAGCACTACTGGGATGACGAGCAGGGCGGCTACTTCTTTACCGCCGATGATGCCGAAGCACTCATCGTGCGCACCAAGACCGCCCTCGACAACGCGACCCCCTCAGGCAACGCCGTCATGGTGGGCGTGCTGGGCAGGCTCTATCACCTGACCGGCGAAGTTGCCTATCGCGACCGAGCCGAGGCGATCGCGCGCACCTTCGCCGGCGATGTCACGAAGAACCCGTTCGCCCATGCGGTCCTGATCAACAATCTGGAACTCCTGCACCAGGCCCACCAGGTCGTGCTGATCGGCGCGCGCGACGATGACGGCATCCGCGCCATGTTAAGAACCGTTCATGAAAGCTGCGTCCCCAATCTCTTGCTCTCTGTCATCGAGCCGGGCGAGGATCTCCCCAAGGGCCATCCGGCATCCGGCAAGACACAAGTCGACGGCAAACCGACCGCCTATGTGTGCGAGGGTCCGGTCTGCTCGCTGCCCATGACGGCACTGGGTGACCTGAGCGACACGCTGCGTTCGTCCGCAGAGTAAATCGACCGTGCATACACGAGTCCCACGCGAGAAGGAAAAACACCATGGTAGAGGTCGTCCGCATACACGAAGCCGGTGGACCGGAGGTCCTCACGCTCGATGATGTCGAGCTGGCGCCGCCCGGGCCCGGCGAAATCCGCCTGGCCCAATCGGCGATCGGCTTGAACTTCATCGACACCTATCAGCGCTCCGGCCTCTATCCGATCGAGCTTCCGGCGGTACTCGGCATGGAAGCGGTCGGTGTGGTCGAGGCTGTCGGCGACGGCGTCGACAGCGTCAAGGAGGGCGACCGCGTCGCCTATCCCATGCAGCCCGGCGCCTATGCGGTCGCGCGCAACGTCCCGGCGGACCGGGTCGTTGCGGTGCCCGCCACGGTCGACGATCAGACCGCTGCGGCGATGATGCTGAAGGGCATGACCGTCGAATACCTGTTGGAGCGTTGTTTCACGGTCAGGAAGGGTCAGACCATTCTGTTCCACGCCGCGGCCGGCGGCGTCGGCCTGATCGCGTGTCAATGGGCCAAGGCGCTGGGCGCCACGGTCATCGGTACGGTCAGCACCGACGCGAAGGCGGAGTTGGCGAGCGCGCATGGATGCGACCATGCCGTTGTCACCTCGCGTGACGATATCGCCGAACGGGTCAAGGAGATTACAGGCGGCAAGGGCGTGCCGGTGGTTTACGATTCCATCGGCAAGGACACGTTCGAAGCCTCGATGGCGTCGCTCGCGCCGCGCGGCATGTTCGTCAGCTTCGGCCAATCCTCGGGATCGGTGGCGTCCTTCAACCCGGGCCTTTTGGCCCAGGGCGGCTCGCTCTATTACACCCGCCCCAGCCTCGCCAACTACATCGCGACCCGTGGCGATCTCGAGATGTCCGGCCGCCGCCTGATGGAGATGGTCGGCTCCGGCAAGCTCAAGATCAACGTCAACCAGACCTATCCGCTCAGCGAGATCGTCCAGGCCCATCGTGACCTCGAGGCGCGCAAGACAACCGGCTCGACCGTGTTGTTGCCCTGACATCCTAACGCCCGGAGGATCCGACAATGGTGAAGGTGGTTAAGCTCTACGAGCTCGGCGGTCCCGAGAAATTCGTCATCGAGGATGTCGACCCGCCGATGCCCGGCCCCGGCGAGGTCCTGCTGAGGAACCACGCGGTCGGCCTCAATTTCTACGACGTCTACGAACGCAGTGGCGTCTATCCCGCTGAGCTGCCAGCGGTCCTGGGCATGGAGTCCGCCGGTGTCGTCGAGCAGCTGGGGGAGGGTGTCAGTCATCTAGACGTCGGCGACCGGGTCGCGCACGGCACTGTCGGTGGATCCTATGCAGACGTCATGCTCGCGCCGGCCGACCAACTGCTCCGCCTGCCCGACGGCATCGCCTTTGACACCGCCGCCGCCATGATGGGCAAGGGGATGACGGTCGAGCCTCTGGTCACCCGTACCTATGCCGTCCAGCCGGGCGACGTCGTCCTGTTCCATGCCGCGGCCGGCGGCGTCGGGCTCATCGCCTGTCAGTGGCTGAAAGCGATCGGCGCCACGGTGATCGGCACGGTCTCCAGCGACGAGAAGGCCGAGCTTGCGCGCGCCCACGGCTGTGACCATCCAGTGGTGACACCGCGCGAGAGCTTCGTCGATAAGGTGATGGAGCTGACCGGCGGCGAGGGCTGTCCGGTGGTCTACGATTCCATCGGCCGCGACACTTATGACGATTCCATGAAGTGCGTGCGACGGCGCGGCCTTCTGGTCAGCTTCGGCCAGTCGTCGGGCCTGGTCGAACCGCACCGTCCCAACGTTCTGACCGGCGCCGGTTCGATCTATCTGACGCGCCCCACCATGGGTGACTACGTGGTGACCCGCGCCGAGCTCGAGCAGACCGCCCAGAACCTGTTCGACATGGTGCTGGCAGGCAAGGTCAGGATCGAGATCGGCCAGACCTACCCGCTCACCGATATCGGCCAGGCCCACCGCGATCTCGAGGCGCGTAAGACCAAGGGATCGACGGTCCTGTTGCCCCAGCCCTAACGCATCGAGGCCTGGCCGGTCACCCGGCGCAGGCCTCTTACTGCTGCGGTTGATGCTTGCTGAACGTGTTCAGGTCGCCGGCGCTTCGGGCTGCGTCACCAGGCCGAGTTCCTGGAACAGGTCGAACTTGTCCCAGTTCACCCAGCTCTCGACAATCTGACCGTCTTTGACGCGGTCGATCGAGATGCCGCTGTAGGTGTACTGCTTGCCGGTCGGCGCGACACCCATGAACTCACTGCGAAGCGTCACGGTGCTCTCCCAGACCGTCGACACCAGGTCACCTTCGGCGACCTGCGAATGGATGGTGACGTCGATCGGCGAGAACGCGGTCCGGAACTGGTTGAGCATCTGGATGTATTCACCGCGGTCCATACTCTGCACACCGGTGGCCATGTTGGAATCCTGATGGTTCACATAGTCCGTCGCCAGGATCTCCTTGGCCTGGGTGTAGCCGTCGCTGGCCCACAGGTCCTGTGCGGCCTTGGCCAACGCCTTGTTGGCGTCGAGCTGCGAGGCCCCGTCCGTGCTGGCCGCGAGGACGGTGGCCGGCGAAAGAGCCAAGGCCGCCGCCGCCGCATAGCTTGCGATCTTCTTGTTGAGCTTCATGTCATGTCTTCCTTGTTGTTACCGGCGCCGTTCAGGTCTGGGGCGCCTTGGGCTGCGTCACCAGGCCAAGCTCCTGGAACAGGTCGAACTTGTCCCAGTTCACCCAGCTCTCAGCGATCCGGCCGTCTTTGATCCGGTCAACCTGGATGCCGGTGATGGTGTAGTTCTTGCCGTCCGGCTGAACACCCATGAACGCGCCCGACAGAGTGACCGTGTTTTCCCAGACCGTCGTCACCAGGTCGCCTTCGGCGATCTGCGACTGGATGGTCACCTCGGTGGGCGTAAAGGCCCTGTGAAAGGTGTCGAGCATCGCGACGAAACCGTCGCGGTCCATGCTCTGCATGCCGGCGACGTTGCTGTTGTCCTGGTGGTTGACATAGTTGCTGGCCAGGATGTCGG
Organism: Pseudomonadota bacterium; assembly: GCA_039028155.1. Lineage (NCBI taxonomy): Bacteria > Pseudomonadati > Pseudomonadota > Pseudomonadota bacterium. The sequence goes on along the minus strand of JBCCIS010000002.1, from coordinate 55,782 downwards.
TGGCGCGGACGTTGGTGTCGGTGCTCCACAGCTCCTGCGCCATCTGGGCGAGCGCCTTGTTCATGTCGAGCTGCTTCGAGGCGCTCTGCGTGGCGGCCAACGCGACGGCCGGCGACAACGCGACGAGGCCCGCGGCGACAGAGGTTGCAATCTTGTTCATCGGATTTTCCTTCTTGTTGTTGGTCGACCCGCGACCGGCCGATCGGCCGGTCGCATCGACATTTTCAGGCGGCGCCTGATCAGGAGGTAGGCGAGACGGGCTCGTTCACCAGACCGAGATCGTTGAACAGGTCGAACTTGTCCCAGTTGACCCAGCTCTCGACGATCCGGCCGTCCTCGATCCGATCGATCTGGATGCCGTGATAGGTGTACTGCTGGTTGGTCGGCTCGATGCCCATGAACGGGCCGGAGAAGGTGACGGTGTTCGACCACATGGTCGAGACCTTGTCGCCCTCGGCGACCTGGAAGTGGATCGTCACCTCCGACGGCGAGAACGTGCGCTCGAAATCCTCGATCACCGCCAGATAGGCATCGCGATCCTTCGTTTGCATGCCGCTCACCCGGTTGGTGTCCTGATGGTTGACGTACGTCTTCGCTAGAATGTCGTCGGCCGAGACCTTCAGACCGGTGTCCCAAAGCTTCTGGGCTTCAAGGGCCAGGGCCTTGTTGGCCTCGAGCAGCTTGGCGCTATCCTTGGCGGCGAGCGCGGCGGCGGGCGAGAGAGCCATCACGCCGGCAGCGAAAGACGTTGCGATCTTGTTCATTGGTTTCTCCCTTATCGTCGGTCGTCACGCCCTGCCCAAACTCATGCGCGGAGGGCATGACCGGTTCGTGGGGACCGTTCGTCGAAGCGCCGCGCGGCCAAGCGCGCCACTCCGCCGATGCCCCAGATATGGTGGCGTAGACTGACCCCTACCCCCGTATGGGCGCAGATGAGCTATCAGCCTGCCAATTTGAGAAGCCGCTGAAGGGCGGGTGAAGGGGGTTTTGCCGTCTAGTTCACAAGGCCGAGTTGGGAAAGGAGGCCAAACTTGTTCCAGTTCCCCCAGCTCTCGGCGATCCGGCCATTCTCGATACGGTCGATCCGAATTCCGCCATAAACGATCTCTTTGCCGGTCGCGGCGACACCCATGAAGTCGCCCGTATGGACCGCCGAAAGCTGCCAGCGGGTCGCCACCATGTCTGCCTCGGCGGTCTGTGACAGAACAGTGACGTCGATTGGATTGAACGAACGATGGAAATCCGCGATCACGGCAAGATAGGTCTTGAGGTCTACGGGCCGCGTTTTGCCGTCGTCAGCCGCCTCGTGGTTCACGTAGGCCGACGCATAAACATCTTCGGCCGTGGCGATGTCGCCGGTGCTCCACATCTGCTGGGCTTGACGGGCCAGGGCCTTGTTCGCCTCAAGCGTTTCGGAATCCTGAGCCAGGACCGGGATCGGGCAGATAGCCCAGATCATCACCATCATGAAAAACCGTCTCACCGTGTGGCCACCTCGCATTTGCCGGACGCGCGCTTAGCCCGCAATCTTCAGCAGGGGCTCTCGGTTGACGCGGCCATACAGATGGCGCTGGGTCTCTTTGCTGCCGATCACGCCCGGTTTGTCGCAGTAGCTCAGTAGCGCAATACAGCGCCACGTTCCCGGCGCCGGCGCGGTGACACGATGCATGGAATGGCGGCCTTCAAAAAACTGCAGGTCGCCGGGTTTCATATCAAGGTCAACCACCCTGTCCGACGTACCGTCCAGCACCGCCGTCACGTCGTCGTAGTTTTCGTTGTCATCGCTGCGCAGATAGGACGCGTACTGAAAACGACCGCCTTCCTCCGGCTCGTGAACCAACAGCGACACGACAAAGTGGGTGACATCGAAATGCCAAGGCAGCGCTTCGCCCGCCTCCTGGATGGAAAGGGCGCAAGCGCCCAGAGGGTCGGCATAAGGATAAAGAACGTCGACCCCGGCGACCCGGCGGACAAACTCGGTCATGGCGGGGGTCTCGTAAAGCTGCCGGGTCAACGATTGGCCATCCAGCCAGTCATAGCCGACAAAGCGGTTGCGTCGTAACGATTGGCGTCTGCGCGGATGACCAGCCGGCCAGTCGCCGTCCGAAACTCGCTGATAGGGTGGATAGGGCCAAAAGTCCCGTTCGACGGGGATCGTCCGATCGCGCAGGCGTTCGCCCTCTGCCGCCATGTTGGCCGCGGCCTCGGGCAGCACGAAGCCCTTCAGAATCGAACAGCCGTCATCGGCCAGACCGGCCCTTGCTTCGGCGACCGCGGCTTCGAAGCCCGGGCCGTCAACGTCATGGATGGGATACCGCGCTGCATCAACAATGCCGTCCAAAGCCATCGCCTCGCCTCGCACAACGTTGTGTCTGGCGACACGCTACGGCCGGCCGGGATCGAATGGAAAGCACTTTTCGCAGTTGGTGTGACGCCTGGCGCTCGACGGCGAGCCTTAGAGGTCAGGGTGTGTGCCGCCGTCAGGCGCGCCGAAGAACGATGACCCGCTCGCCGCCATAAGCTGGCGGCGCGCCTTCGAAGTCACTGAACTCCGCTTCGATCTCGAAACCGGCGTGGGCAATCAGATGAGCGAACTCGTGGCGATAGGTCCATCGTATCGCCAGCTCAAGATCCTCCCGTCGGCACATTTTGCCGTTCTGATCGAACTCCTCATGGCGCCAGACGTCGCGGCGCACCTGGGTCATCAGGTCAAGGTCGGCCTTCAAAAGTGACTTGCGGACAATATTGCCGGTGACGATCGAGCGGCCCTCGCGTTCGCTGTTGGGCAGATCTTGCTGGCCAGTCAGATACTCCAGCCGCGGATCGAAGATGTGCAACACGACTCCACCGCCTGGCGCCAGATGATCGGCCATGCGCGCGAGCGACGCCATCTGATCTTCCGGCGTCAGCAGGAGCAGAAACGAGCGATAGGCAATGACGCTCAACGGAAAGCGTTCGTCGAGGTTGAACGTCTCAAGCCGGCCTTCGACGAACGTGATCCGATCGCTTAGAGACGGCGCATTCTCCGCGACAAGCGTCTTGGCGAGCGCCAACATCGCCGGGGATGCGTCGACGCCCCAGACATCGAAACCCGCTTCGGCCAGACCCCTAGCAACCCGGCCAGTGCCGCAGGCAAGTTCCAGCACCGGGCCACCAAAACGCCGTGCCGTGTCGACATAGAACGCGATGTCGCCGGCGATCTCGCGCGGCGGCGGTTCGCACAGGCTCTCGTAGCTCTCAACGTTGAGATTCAAGGACGCATAGAAGTCTTCCATGCGCCGAACCTAGCCGACCGAAGCGCCCTGACAAGGGCGTCGTCGGTTGGGTCTACGTGTTCATGGAGTCGAAGAAGTCGTCGTTGTTCTTCGTGTGCTTGAGCTTGTCCAGCAGGAACTCGATCGCATCGACCGCACCCATGGGCATCAGGATACGGCGCAGCACCCACATCTTGGCGAGTTGGCCCTTGCCGACCAGAAGCTCTTCCTTGCGGGTGCCCGATTTACCGACGTCGATGGCCGGGAAGATGCGCTTGTCGGCGATCTTGCGGTCCATGACGATCTCGGAGTTACCGGTGCCCTTGAACTCTTCGAAGATGACCTCGTCCATGCGGCTGCCGGTATCGATCAGGGCGGTCGCGATGATAGTCATCGAGCCGCCGCCCTCAATGTTACGGGCGGCACCGAAGAAACGTTTCGGGCGCTGCAACGCGTTGGCGTCGACACCGCCGGTCAGCACCTTGCCCGATGACGGCACGACGGTGTTATAGGCGCGCGCCAGGCGCGTGATGGAGTCGAGCAGGATGACGACATCGCGCTTCTGTTCGACCAGGCGCTTGGCCTTTTCGATCACCATCTCGGCGACCGCGACGTGACGGCCCGCCGGTTCGTCGAAGGTCGAGCTGATGACTTCGCCCTTCACCGAACGCTGCATGTCCGTCACTTCTTCCGGGCGCTCGTCGATCAGGAGCACCATCAGGAAGACTTCGGGATGGTTCGCCTCGATTGCGTGCGCAATATTCTGCATCAACACCGTCTTACCGGCGCGCGGCGGCGAGGTGAGCAGCGCGCGCTGGCCTTTACCCAAGGGCGAGACCAGTTCGATGATCCGGGTCGACAGATCCTTCTTGGTGGGATCATCGAGCTCCAGGTTCAATTTTTCTTCTGGATAGAGCGGCGTCAGGTTGTCGAAGGTTACACGGTGGCGCGTGGTCTCCGGCTCCTCGAAATTGATGTTCGAGACCTTGAGCAGCGCGAAGTAACGTTCGTTGTCCTTGGGCGCACGAATCTGGCCCTCGACGGTGTCGCCCGTCTTCAGCGCAAAGCGCCGGATCTGACTGGGGCTGACGTAGATATCGTCGGGACCGGGCAGGTAGTTGGCTTCGGGGCTTCTCAGGAAGCCGAAACCGTCCTGCAGCACCTCCAGCACGCCTTCGCCGAAAATCGGCACGTCCTGGTCGGCGTATTCCTTCAGGATCGCGAACATCAGGTCCTGTTTTCTGAGGACGCTGGCGTTCTCGACGCCGAGTTGCTCGCCGTACTCGAGCAGCTCTTCGGGTTTCTTGTTTTTCAGTTCTTGAAGATTGAGCTGTTCTAGCTCAGGGGGGCTTTTTGCTTCTGCTTCGCTAGCGGCCATTCTTATGCCTGATGCGGCGATCCTAACGGAACGCCTTCCATGGGAGGTTGGGAAATCTTGCTCAGCCACCGCCTGGTCGCGGCTTAATCGGACATCTTTCAGGCCAAGGACGGCCTATGTCGGGCTGGTTTAGATAAGATACCTAAGAAATAGGGGCGGGTGGGCAAAGAGTCAAACAACAATCGTGCAACGATCGACCGTTTTCATCAGAACGGCTTAACGACGGCAAGCAGAACAATTGCAATCATGACGAGTGTCGGCGCCTCGTTCATGAACTTGTAGAAACGCGGCGTGCGCGTGTTCCGGTCCTCGGCAAAGGCGCGCCGCCAGCGGGCGAAAAACATATGAAGGACCGTCATCGCGATCACCAACACAACCTTCACATGCCACCAGCCATCTTGCCAAACTCCGGGTGAACTCGCGATGACGAGCAGAATGCCGAAAACATAGACCGCGATCATGGCGGGATTCATGATCGCTCTCAAAAGGCGCCGCTCCATGGTCTTGAACGTTTCCGACATGGCCGAGCCGGGCTCGGTGGCCGCGTGGTAGACGAAGAGGCGCGGCAGATAGAGAAGGCCCGCCATCCAGGCGATCACGGCAATGATGTGGAACGCCTTTATCCACTGAAAGTTGTTGAGCAGGAAATCCATTTCAGGCCTGCCGGCAGGGACATTTGGCCCATTCCGGTGGACAAAGGCGACGGCCGACGTTGCTCGCCGGATCGTCGTTGCGCGCGAACGCTTCACCGACCAATCCGGCCAGCCCCTCAATAAAGGACGGCTGCGTCTGCAGGGCGGGAACGCGGATATAGGTCTTTACCCCTGCCTTGCCCGCCATCTCTGCGTATTCGATGTCGAGCTCGACCAGGGTTTCAGAGTGCTCTGAAACAAACGCGATCGGGATGACGATAACACCCAGGCTTTCCGTACCAGCTCGCTTGATCTCGTCATCGGTCGACGGCCCGATCCAGGCCAGGGGTCCGACGCGGCTTTGATAACAAACGAGCCAATCGAGCTCTGGACGGCCAATGGCGGCCATGACCGCACTCGCCGTTTGTTCCACCTGCCACTGATAGGGGTCGCCGTTCTTGACTATCTTTTCCGGCAGACCGTGCGCGGAAAACAGCAGGCGGACCGGTTGGTCGTCGGCCTTTTCCAGCGCCTCGCCCACCAGCTTGGCCTGGGCCTCGATCAGGCCGGCTTCTGTCGGATAGCAGCAGACCGTGTGGGTAGGCACATCGAGCCCCGCCGCCTTTGCCGCGCGCTTCCATTCACGCACCGAGGACGCCGATGTCGTGGTCGAAAACTGAGGATAGAGCGGCAACAGGACGATGCGATCCGGCGCGAACTCCTTGACCTGTTCGACGACCTCCTCGGCCATCGGATGCCAGTAGCGCATGGCGACGAAGACCCGTGCCTGGTCGTCGTTCAGCGCCTGCTGCAGCGCCCGCGCCTGATCCCAGGTCTGCTCCAGAAGCGGTGATTTCCCGCCGATCTGGTCATAGATCTCGCGCGCCTGCTTCTGCCGACGCTGGCTGATAACCTGAGCCAGGATCGGGCGAAACGGCCAGGGCAAGCCGATAATCGCGGGGTCGTTGAAGAGATTGGCCAGGAACGGTTGAATCGCGTCGGGACGATCGGGCCCGCCCAGATTGAACAGGATAACGGCGGTGCGGGTCATTCCGCCGCCTCAAGATCCGCCTGGCGCACGACCTCGATCAGTTCGGCGACGTGTTCCGGCGGTGTTGGCGGCATGACGCCATGACCCAGATTGAAGATGTGCGGACCACCGGCGAGCGCCGCGCGGATCGCGCGGATTTGCGCGGTCATGGCCGCACCACCGGCGAGCAGCAGTACCGGATCGAGATTGCCCTGGATCGTGGCGTCGCGCTGCAGGCGGGCCGCGTCGCCAAGGGGGACACCGTGATCGATCTGAAGGCCGGCGCAACCGGTCTTCTCGACATAGGTGTCGTAGAGATAACCGGCGCCCCGGGGAAAGCCGATGACTGGGACGCCCGGATGACTTTGGGCTAAAGCGCCCACGATGGCCGCGGCCGGGCGAACACACCATGTCTCGAACGCTGTGGCCGAGAGAATGCCGGCCCAGCTGTCGAACAGCTGAACGCAATCGGCGCCGGCGTCGATCTGGTGACGCAAGAGGTCGATCACCGCATCGGTCAAGAGATCGATCAGCTGCTGAAAGCTCTGGGGATCGCCGGCAGCCCAGCATCTCGCCGCGGCGAAGTCCTTCGATCCACCGCCTTCGGCCATGTACGCCGCCAGGGTCCAGGGGGCGCCGGCAAAGCCGATCAAGGTCGTCAACGGATCAAGCGCGGCCTTGACCCGGGTCACCGTCTCGAAGACGGGCGCCAGGTACCCGGCCAGCCTGTCCGGCTGCAGCGACGACAGATCACCGGGGCTGATCGGCTCGAGAACCGGTCCTTCGCCCGCCTCGAACCGGACGGGCTGACCCAACGCGTCGGGAATGACCAGGATGTCGGAAAACAAAATGGCTGCGTCCAAGCCGAAGCGGTGTATCGGCTGAAGCGTAATTTCTGTTGCTAAATCAGGTGTATAGCAGGTCGTCAGGAAGTCAGGCGCGCTTTCGCGCAACGCCCGGTATTCGGGAAGATAGCGGCCAGCCTGACGCATCAGCCAGATCGGTGCCGGTGAGACGGCTTCGCCGCTCAGCGCGCGCAAGAGCGGCTTGGTCGGCCGGGTTGATTGCGTTGGATCTGACGTTGTCACGGGGCGGGGATACACCATCCTTCTTCAATTTAGAATTTAAAGAAAAGGTAGTTGATGTAGTGAATCCACCCGGATTTCGGGGATAGATCGGAAGGGCCGGTTTATCCCTCGTGATGTCCCCATACGTGACATGTCCCGGCATGGATCTGGGGAATTGGTGGAGCATGACCATCGACTCGCTGGATCGCTTCGACCCACCCCCGGGACAACTTTGTGGGTGAGTGATCGATGGCAGTGACGGCAGGCAAGTCATCCGGTTTAACAAATGGCATTCTCCCCAGGGGGACGAATGGCCGGAGCATTTCTGGTTCACGGGCAAGAAATTTGTTATGGCGTGCGAAAGCGGCCAGTTATCCCCACTAGCGCACAACCTTCCGGATCGAATCGGCGTGACCAACGACTTCCACTTTCACCTGGTATCCGATGCGACCGGCGAGACAATCCTCTCGGTCGCCCGCGCCGCCGTCGCCCAGTTCGAGGCGGTCGAAGCCCATGAGCATGTCTGGTCGCTGGTGCGTTCGGAGCGTCAGCTCAAACGCGTTCTGGCCGGCATCGAAGCCAACCCGGGCGTCGTCATCTATACGATGGTCGACCAGGCCCGGCGCGATCAGCTGTCCATGGGTTGCCAGCAGATCGGCGTGCCCTGCGTGCCGGTGCTCGATCCAGTGCTCGGTGTGTTGTCGAGCTATCTCGGTAAGCCGGTCAAAGGGACGCCGGGCGGCCAACACGCGCTGGACGCCGAATACTTCGCCCGCGTCGATGCCATGCATTTTGTCCTGCAGCACGACGACGGCCAGTCGCCGCACGACTTGAACGAAGCAGATATCGTCGTCATCGGCGTGTCGCGAACGTCGAAGACGCCGACCTGTTTCTATCTCGCCAACCGCGGCCTGAAGGCAGCCAACGTGCCGGTGGTGCCGGGCGTTGCCTTGCCGCGCGAGCTCGAACACCTGAAACGTCCGCTGGTCGTTGGTCTGACGCAAAGCCCCGATCGTCTGGTCCAGGTCAGGCGCAACCGCATGACCATGCTGAACCAGGACGGCAAGACCGACTACATCGACCCCAACATCGTGCGCGACGAGATCGCCCACGCCCGGCGGCTCTTCAAATCTCACGACTGGCCGGTGATCGATGTGACGCGCCGATCGATCGAGGAAACCGCCGCCGCCATTCTGCAGCTTTATGACGAACGCATGGGCGTCATGCCATGAGCGACGCGCCGGCACTTGTCCTGGCCTCCAAGAGTTTCGGACGGCGCGCGATGTTGGAAAATGCCGGGGTCCCCTTTGTCGCCGACGTTGCCCAAGTCGACGAGGCCGCGGTCAAAGATGCCCTGAAGGTGGAGAACGCGACGGCTGAGCAGGCCGCCGAGACGCTGGCCGAACTGAAGGCCAAACGCGTCGCGCCCCGTCACGGCGGCGCCCTGGTGATTGGCGCGGACTCGATCCTCGACCTCGACGGCGAGTGGTTCGACAAGCCGGAGGATATAGCCAGCGCGCGCGACCATCTGATGCGCTTGCGCGGCCGCCGCCATCGGATCGTGTCGGCTGCTGTGCTGGTGCGCGACGACGCGCGGCTGTGGCATCAAACTGACGCGGCGACGCTGGACATGCGCGAATTCTCAGAAACTTTTGTCGATGAGTACCTCGCACACGTCGGCGAGCGAGCGACCCAAAGCGTCGGCGCCTATCAGATCGAAGGTCCCGGTGTGCAGCTCTTCTCCCGCATCCAAGGCGACCCCTTCACCATCATCGGCATGCCGCTCTTGCCGCTGCTCGAGATCCTGCGCCAGCACGCGGTGATCGTACCGTGATCCCTTCGGGCGCAGCGCGCCTTGCCGGCGTCATAGGATGGCCCGTCAGCCATTCGCGGTCACCGCGCCTGCATGGTTTTTGGCTCGATGCATACGGCATCGACGGCGCCTATGTGCCACTGGCGGTTCCGCCGGACCGGTTCGAGCAGGCGTTGCGAGCCTTGCCGTCCCTCGGTTTCCGGGGCGCCAACGTCACGGTGCCGCACAAGGAAGCGGCGCTTGCGCTGGCTGATCGCGCTGACGATCACGCGCGCCGCATCGGTGCCGCCAACACCATTGTGGTCGGCGACGACGGCGCGCTCCAAGCCAGCAACACCGACGGCTTTGGCTTTCTGGAACACCTGCGCGCGACGGCACCGACGTGGTCGCCGAACGCGCCCGCGCTGGTCCTGGGCGCCGGCGGCGCGTCACGTGCGGTGATCGTCGCCCTTCTGGACGCCGGGGTTCCGGAGATCCGGCTTGCGAACCGGACGGCCGCGCGCGCTGACGCCTTGGCCGGCGAGCTTGGGGGACCCATCACGCCACTGCCGTGGGAAGCGCGCGGCGCTGCGACAGACGCGTGTGGCCTGGTCGTCAACACGACGACGCTGGGCATGACCGGTCAGCAGCCGCTGGACATGACACTGGACGGCGTGGGTAAGGGGGCCGTCGTCTATGATCTCGTCTACGCGCCCTTGGAAACACCGTTGCTCGCCGAGGCGCGCCGCAGGGGTCTGGCCACCGTCGACGGACTCGGCATGCTGCTGCACCAGGCGCGCCCCGGTTTCGCCGCGTGGTTCGGCCACGAGCCGGATGTCACCGACGAGCTCTACCGTTTCGTGGCCGAAGGGCTTTAGTCGCGATGTTCGTGCTTGGCCTGACCGGTTCAATCGGCATGGGCAAGTCGACGGCCGCCGCCATGTTCCGCCGTCAAGGCGCAGCCGTCCACGATGCCGATGCGGTGGTGCACGCCTTGCTCGGACCCGGGGGCGCGGCCGTCGTGCCGGTCGCGGCCGCCTTTGATGGTGTCGTTGAGGGCGTGGGCCAAACCGCCCACATCGACCGCAAGGCACTGGGTGCCCAAGTTTTCGACGATGGTGAGGCGCTGACGCGGTTGGAAAAGATCCTTCACCCGATGGTACGCGAGGCGGAAGACCGGTTCCTGCGCTTGATGACGCGAAGAGGCGACCACCTGGTGGTGCTGGACATCCCGCTGTTGTTCGAGACCGGCGCCCAGGTTCGCTGTGATGCCGTGGCGGTTGTCAGTGCGCCCGCCTTCGTTCAGGAGGCGCGCGTCCTATCGCGGCCGGGCATGACACCGGAGCGTTTGGCCGATATCCGCGCACGTCAGATGCCGGACACGGAGAAGCGGCGACGTGCCGACTTTGTGCTGCCCACAGGGCTCGGCAAAGCAACAACCTTGCGGGCCATCGGCACAGTCGTCAGACTGGTTGCGACCCAAGCCGGCCACACCTGGCCTCCCCGATAAGGAGTTCGTCATGCGCGAAGTGGTGCTGGACACCGAGACGACCGGCCTTGATGTCCTGGCGGGCCACCGCATCGTCGAGATCGGTTGTGTCGAACTGGTCAACCATGTGCCGACCGGAAATACGTTCCAGCGTTATCTCAATCCGGATCGCGCCAACGAGCGCGAGGCGTTCGAGGTGCATGGGCTGAGCGACAGCTTCCTGTCGCGCCAGATGCGCTTTCGCGAAGTCGCGGATGATCTCATGGACTTCCTGGCCGACAGTCCGTTGATCATCCACAACGCCGCGTTCGACCTGGGCTTTCTGAATTTCGAGCTGGAGCAGGCCGGGCATCCGCGGATCAGCGGCGAGCGTGTCGTCGACTCCCTGGAGCTCGCCCGACGCACGTTTCCCGGCCAGGCGAACAGCCTGGACGCGCTGATGCGCCGGTTCGAGATTGATGCGACCGCGCGCACCCATCACGGTGCGCTCCTCGACGCCGAACTGCTGGCGCAGGTCTACCTGGAACTAAGGGGTGGTCGCCAACAGGGCCTGGGCTTTGGCCCGGCGGCCGATGATCAGACTGTCGCGGTTGAAGACGAGGCGGAAGCCGAAACGACCGTGCGCGACGCCCGCCCGCACGAGCCGACCGCCCAGGAACTCGCCGCGCACGAGGCCTTCCTGGACAACCTCAACGACCCGATCTGGCGGCGCAGTTAGAGCGGATCGCACCTCATCAGAGCCGCTTATCGACTCTGATGAGGTGCGTGAAACCGCTCTTAATCAAATAGTTAGAGCGCGCTTGCGTTAGCTCGCGGCATCGCCGCCATTACCAGCGGCGGCTGTCTGCTCGGCGACACGGCGCCGGTAAATGTTGGCGAAATCGACGGGCTCCAGCATCAAAGGCGGAAATCCGCCATCGCGGGCGGCATCGGCCACGATCCGGCGCGCGAACGGGAAGATTGTGCGCGGGCCTTCGATCATCAGGATCGCCTGGGCGACGTTGGGTTCGGCGCCGGTCAGGGAAAACACGCCACGATAGTCGACCTCGACGAGAAAACAGGGCTCGTCGTTCTGTTTCGCGTCGGCGGTGATCTTCAGCGCGACCTCATAGGTCGTTTCGCCGAGTTTGCGTGAATCGACGTTCAGGTTGACCTGGACCTGGGGCGCCAATTCACCCTGGGTAAACGACTTCGCGCCGTTCGGGTTCTCAAACGAGAGATCCTGCAGGAATTGGCTGTGCAGCAACAGGCGCGGGCTTTCCGTCGCCTGCTGGTCGCCGGAGGAAGCGGCGCCGTCCGGCGCTGTGGCGTTTTCGTCGGCCATCAATGCGGCTCCATCTAAAGGATGAGACAGGAGGTGGTTTTCTGCGAAATTGTGGCGGCAGGGCTATCACGGATCGCCGGTGCAAACAACCGCACGGGGACGACACCAATAGGATCACAACTCGTTGATTTAGCGTGGAAAAATCAATCCGGACGGCGCCAGCGTGAATCCGGATTGTGTTCGATCGTGCCCTGGATGTCGTCGACGACCTCGTATTCGCCTTCGATCGTGCCGTCGCGGGTTCGGCCAGCAGCCATGCCGGCTACCTCGACATGACGCGCCAGTCGCGCCTGCAGGAAACGGCGAAGCGGTGGAACAAGGAGCAAAAATCCGATCACGTCGGTAAAGAAACCGGGCGTCATCAACAAAAAACCGGCAACGACAAGGCAGACGCCGTCAAACGCCTCTTCGGCGGGAAACCGGTTTTCGCCCAAGGCGCTGCGCGCGCGATTGACCGTCGCCAGGCCCTGAAGCCGGACCAGCCAGGCGCCCAGACCGGCCGTCACCAGACACAGCGCCATCGTCCAGCCCGCGCCGATGGCGCCGCCGACCAGGATAAACAGATAGACCTCGATCAGGGGGATGCCGAGGAACAGCACAAAAAGGATTAATAGGGGCATGGTTGCGTCACATTACTAGGATCTCCATGTTACATGGTATGCTATACGCTCTGGCGAAAGGCCTAGCGTTGGCTGCCTTCGACTCGACCCGGTGGGCCGAAGCCTTTAGTGTTTTAAGGGCGGATGGCAGCCATGGTCCGCCAAGAGACCAAGATGGACACGGAATAGAAAGCCTTGGAAGGCACATTCATCGATATCATCGTCTTCGCGGCGATCGCAGGCTTCGTGCTGTTTAGGCTCTACAATGTGCTCGGTCGGCGCACCGGCCACGAGCGCACACAGCCGCCGCCGATTGCCTCCGATAGCGCGAAGGACAAGAACGACCAGGATAATGTCGTTCGCCTGCCTGATCGCGACGATCCCGCCATGCCGTCCGCCGTTGACATGGATGGCCCGCTGGCGGCCGGTATCACGCAGATCCGCATGGCCGACCGCGACTTTGATATGGACCAATTCTTGGCTGGCGCCCGCTCGGCCTTCGAGATGATCCTGGAGGCGTTCGCCAAAGGCGATCTGTCGTCGGTGCGCGGCTTCCTGGCCGATGACGTTTATCGCCGCTTTGACAACGCGCTCGAGGATCGCGGCAAGGATGGCGAGACGCGCGAGGCGGATCTGATCTCGATCACTGGCTGCGAGGCGATCGAAGCCGGTATCGATGACCGATTCGCCAAGGTCACCGTGAAATTCACCAGCGAGCAGACCGACGTCGTCAAGGATTCCGAAGGCCGCATCATTGCAGGCGATCCCGGTGAGACGTTGGAGATCGTCGACATTTGGACCTTTGCGCGCGACACCAGTTCGCGCGATCCCAACTGGCAACTTGTCGCGACCCGCAGCCCGAACTGAGCCGCGATCTGGAGCGGATCGTGTTGACGTTCGACCGTCAAACGGTCCCTCGTCAACACGTCAATCCGCTCGTTATCCATGAGTAGAGCAGATTCACCCGTCTTGATGTCATCGCGAAGCGATTCCATCAAAACAGGATCTGCTCTGGGTCGCGCGCTTGTCGGTTTGGCGGCGGTGCTGCTTGTCACCGCCTGCACGTCTCGGGCGCCCGAAGAAGCCATCGATGAAGCCCCTGTCATGACCCTGGTGCCGGCCGGCTTTGGCGAGGTGCCGGGCTGGGCGAACGACGATCAGAAAGGCGCGCTCGTCGCGTTCCTGATCTCCTGCGGCAAGCTCGAGACATTGCCCAACGACCGCGCCATGGGCGCGCTTCCCGCCGCCGGCGTCGTCGGCGACTGGCTGCCGGCATGCCGTGCCGCGAAAAACGTCCCCGAAGGCGGTGCGCGCCAGTTCTTCGAGACCTGGTTCCGACCCTGGGCGGTTGATGACCGCGGCGGCGACCAGGGATTGATGACCGGTTATTACGAACCACTGTTGCAGGGTTCACTGGTGCGCGACGCCACTTACACATATCCGCTCTACGCCAAACCCGACGACATCGTTACCGTCGATCTCGGTGCGTTTGCCGAGGATCTCGATGGTCGCAGCATCTCCGGTCAGATTGATGGCGGGACGCTCATCCCCTATCACGATCGCGCGGCGATCGATGACGGCGCGCTCGATGCGCGCGATCTGGAAATCGTCTGGGTCGATGATCCCATCGCGGCGTTCTTCCTGCACATTCAAGGGTCGGGCCGGGTTCAGCTCAATGACGGCACCCAGTTGCGCGTCGGTTATGCCGGCCAGAACGGCAGGCCCTACTTCGCCATCGGCCGTGACCTCGTCGCGCGCGGCGAACTGACCAAGGAAGAGGTCTCGCTGCAATCGATCCGCGACTGGCTTAAGGCCAATCCCGGCGAGGCCGCGGCGGTCATGGAAAAGAACCCGTCCTATATCTTCTTCCGCATGCTCGATGGACCCGGACCTTTGGGCGCCCAAGGCGTGCCACTGACACCGGAACGCAGCCTTGCGGTCGACCGCGACTATGTGCCGCTTGGGCTGCCGGTCTGGCTCGACACGACACTGCCCGATGACACGCCCTATCGCCGTTTGATGATCGCGCAGGATACCGGCGGGGCCATCGACGGACCGATCCGCGGCGACGTGTTCTTCGGCACCGGTGACCGGGCCGAGGATCTGGCCGGCCACATGAAACAGGACGGCCGATTCTGGCTGCTGCTGCCCAGCCTGGTGCCGTCTGGCGAGTTCGCCGCCACCCTCCCATGATCGCGCCATGACCGCGACGTCGACGCCCCATGTCGCGCTTTTCGTCTCCTGTCTTGTCGATCTTATGCGCCCGACCGTCGGCTTTGCCGCGGTCAAACTGTTGCAGGATGCCGGCTGCACGGTCGACGTGCCGCAGCAGACCTGTTGCGGCCAGCCGGCCTATAACTCGGGCGATCGCGACAACGCCAGGAAGGTCGCGCGCGGCCTGCTCCAGCAGTTCCAGGATTACGATTACATCATCGTTCCGTCCGGTTCGTGTGCCGGCATGTTGTCTCATGACCTCGTCGATCTGTTCGACGACGGCGATGAAGCCGTGTTGGCGGCGGATGTTGCCGCGCGCACTCAGGAGCTGACGTCGTTCCTGGTCGACATCATGGGTATCAATGGCGTCGCGGCGTCCTATGACGGGATCGTCACCTATCACGATAGCTGTTCGTCGCTGCGCGCCATGCAGGTGCGTGACCAGCCGCGCCGCCTGCTGGAGAGTGTCAACGGCCTGACGCTGCGCGAGGCCCAGGACCATCAAGTCTGCTGCGGCTTCGGCGGCACCTTCTGCGTCAAGTATCCGGCCGTCTCGTCGGCCATGGCTGCTGACAAGGCGGACCGTCTGGCTGAGACCGGCGCTGATACGGTCGTGGCGGGCGACCTCGGTTGCCTGATGAACATTGCCGGGATCCTGAAACGTCGGAGGTCGCCGATCCGCGTGCGCCATGTCGCCGAAGTCCTGGCCGGCATGACCGATACCCCGGCGATCGGCGACGGCAGGCCGACCTGATGGAACGCTCGGCCCGCGCCTTCACACACAACGCCCACAAGGCGCTGGCCGACGACGTGCTGCAGGACAATCTGGTCAAGCTTAAGGGCAACTTCCTGGTGCGCCGAGAACGCGCGCGCGACAGCCTGCCGGAATTCGATGTGCTGCGCGACGAGGCCAAGGCGATCAAGGACCACACGCTGGCCCATCTCGATCTCTATCTCGAAGCGTTCGAGGCACAGGTGACCGCGACCGGCGGCCAGGTCCATTGGGCCCGCGATGCGGCGGAGGCGCGCGCCATCGTCTTGGAGATTTGCCGGGCCGAAGGCGCGCGCACGGTCACCAAGGGAAAATCGATGATCGCCGAGGAGATCGCTCTCAACCCCTATCTCGAGGCTCATGGCATCGAGCCGGTTGAGACCGATCTCGGCGAATACATCATCCAGTTGGCGAACGAGCCGCCCAGTCACATCATCGCGCCGGCGATCCATAAGAACCGCCAGCAGGTCGCCGAACTCTTCGCCGACAACCACGCGCATCTCGATGGCCGCCTGCTCGACGATATAGACGACATGCTGGCCGATGCGCGCAAGGTATTGCGCGAGCGGTTTCTGAAAGCCGATATCGGCATCACCGGCGCCAACTTCATGGTCGCCGAGACCGGCCAGACGATCATCGTCACCAACGAGGGCAACGGCGATCTGACCCAGCTGTTGCCGCGCGTCCATATTGCATTGGCATCGATTGAGAAGGCCGTCCCGTCGCTTGAGGACGTCACAACGATCCTGCGCGTGCTCGCCCGTTCGGCGACGGGTCAGGAGATGGCGTCCTATACGACCTTCTCCGCCGGCGGGCGACGCGACGGAGAGACCGACGGGCCGGAGGCCTTTCACGTCGTTATCGTCGATAACGGCCGGTCGGCGATGCTGGGCAGCGAGGTCCAGGACATGTTGCGCTGCATCCGCTGCGGCTGCTGCCTCAACGCGTGCCCGGTCTATGGCAAGCTGGGCGGCCACGTTTACGGCACGACCTATTCGGGACCCATGGGTTCGGTCCTATCGCCGTCGCTCTTCGGCATCGACGAGATGCACCACCTACCGAATGCTTCGACCTTGTGCGGACGCTGCGAGGACGTTTGCCCCATGCGCATCCCGATCCCGCGCATGCTGCGCTATTGGCGCGAACGGGAGACCGAGCGCGGACTGGCACCGTCGACAGCGCGCTGGGGGCTCAATCTGTGGAGCGCCTTCGCCAGCCGACCGACGCTTTACCGGCGATTGATGCGTATCGGTGTCGGTGTCTTGGGCCGGCTGGGTCGGCGCCATGGCGGTTTCGCCAATCTGCCGCTGGCAGGTGGCTGGACGCGCGCACGTGAGATGCCGGCGCCGGAAGGACAAACCTTCCAGGACCGCTGGCAACGGGGTGAACGGCCATGACCGGCGCGCGCGAAGCGGTACTGGGCCGCGTCCGCGAGCGGCTCGCGCGCTCGCCGGACGACGAAACGCGAGCCCGGCGCGACATCGCCGAAAGGCTCGCCGGCCAACGCCGCGGTACCCAGCCGGCGCGTATCGATCGCGACCGGGCGGGTCTGGAGACGCTGTTTGTTGAAAAGGCCGAGGCCGTCGACGCCACCGTGGCGGTGGTTAAAAAGGCCCAGGATGTCCCGGAGGCGGTCGCGGGCTATCTGCGCGAGCGCAACCTGCCGGCCGAGGCGGCGATCGCGCCCCATGCGGCGCTCGACACCATGCCGTGGCAGGGCTCGGCGCTCAGCCTGTCGCGCCGGGCCGCACGGGGCGAGGATGCCGTCGGCATCGCCTATGCCTTCGCCGGCATCGCGGAGACCGGGACGTTGATGCTGGCGTCGGGACCGGATTCCCCGGCGACCCTCAACTTCCTGCCGCCGACCCATATCGTCGTTCTGCACGAGACCGATCTTGTCGGCGGTTACGAGGACGCTTGGCAGCTGCTGCGTGATGCCGGCCGGGGCCGGGGTCTGGATCTGCCGCGCACGGTCAACCTGATTACCGGCACGAGCCGCACGGGCGATATCGAACAGACGCTGCAAAAGGGCGTCCACGGACCCAAACGCCTCCATATCGTCATGGTGCGCGACGGGTCTTGACCGGCCGTTCTCTTGGGTCACCATGGGTCCATGTCTGTCACCGACCTTCTGGCCGAGATCGGCCGCACCGCCGCGCTCCCCTTCGAGGCTGCGGAAACCCTTCCTTCAGCCGCCTATACCGATCCCGATTTCACCGCCTTGGAGGTCGAACGGCTGTTCCGCGGAGACTGGGTGTGTGTCGGTCGGGCGGACGAAATCCCCGAAACCGGTGATTATCTGACCCATCGCATCGCCGGCACGGGGGTCGCCGTGGTGCGCCAGGCCGATGGATCGCTCAAGGCGCTGGTCAATATCTGCCGCCATCGCATGGCCGAACTCCTGGTCGACCAGGGCCATGTCGGCAAGATCGTGTGCCCCTACCACGCTTGGTCCTATGACCTCACCGGCCAGCTCCTGATGACGCCCTTCATGGGTGACGGGGTCGACAAGAAAGAGATCTGCCTGCCCGTCCTGCGCACAGACCAGTGGGAGGGCTGGATCTATGTCACCGACGATCCGGATGTGGCGCCGATCTCCGAGCGTCTGAAGAGCCTGTCGCGGCGCATCGCGGATTATCGCATGGCCGACCACGTCATGGTCTATCGCGCGGAGGAGGTCTGGGACTGCAATTGGAAGTCCTTGGTCGAGAACTTCACGGAAAGCTACCACCTGTTCTCCAGCCACAAGGACACGCTGCAGCCCTTCGCCCCGACCCAAGGGGTGTGGTGCGAACCCGGCGATACCGGTTGGAACATCCACTGGATGGATACGTCCTGGCCGCAGACGAGGGTGTGGGAGGATACGCCGGAGGCGGCGCTCAACACCTTTCCACTGTTCCACTGTTATCCCAGCCACGTGGTCAGCATCTCGTTCAACCGCGGCTTCTGGATGTCGCTGCAGCCCGAGGGGCCGACGCGGGTGCGCGTCCTGTGGGGCGCCACCGCGCCAGGCCCGATCGTTCCCGGCGAGCCGGAGGCCCGCGCCGCCTATCGCGCCGAGACCAAAAAGACATTTGATGAGGTCAATCTGGAAGACCGCACCATCGTTGAATCCATCGCACGCTCCCATCAAAGCCCCTATGCCGATCGCGGCCGGCTGGGCGAAAAGGAGCGAACCATCTGGGAGTTCTGGCGATTTCTTGCCGGCGCGCTCGGCGCGCCCAAGCCATCGGCCCTTTCTGCCGCGCGCTGACGCGTGGCCAAGAAACCGCGCGACGGTCTAAGCGAAGAAGATCTTCGCTTGTGGTGGCGCGTCACCCAATCCGTATCGCCGCTGCCCGGTCGCGAGGTCGACGGCGCCGAGACCGAGAAGGCACCGACAAGAAGGCAACCCAAAGCCGCTAAGCAGGACGAACCGCAACCGGCACCTCAGGACGTCACGCGGCTGATCCACAAACCCCTGGTCGATCGGCCGCGGGTCAATCATCACAGCCTTCTGGCCGGCGAGCTTGACGGTGTCGACCGCCGCCTCGGTCAGCGCCTGAAGCGCGGTCAACTTCCCATCGAGGCGCGGCTCGACTTGCACGGCCGACGGCGCGACGACGCCCATATGGCGCTGAATGCGTTCCTGGGCGACGCCCAGGCGCGCGGCATCCGCTGCGTGCTCGTGATTACCGGTAAGGGTCGGCGTACGCCACTGGATGAGCCGCGGAGCGTCCTTAAGGCGATGCTGCCGCGTTGGCTCAACGAGCCGCCAAACCGCAATCGTATTCTGGCTTTTGCCCACGCCCGGCCCCAGCATGGCGGCGAGGGTGCCTATTATGTGCTGCTCAGGAAGGGTCATCGTTAAGACCTTTAGAAGGAGATCCGCCATGCCCCAGCTCAACGGTTCCTGCCATTGCGGCGCGGTTCGCTTCTCGGTTCAGTCATCGACGCCATACCCCTATATGCGCTGCTATTGCTCGATCTGCCGCAAGACCGATGGCGGTGGGGGCTACGCGATCAATCTGATGGGCGATGCGGCGACGCTTGAGGTCACGGGCGCGGACGCGCTCACGGTCTATCAGGCGATGATCGACGGTGAACAGAGCCCGGCGCGCCGCCACTTCTGCAAAAACTGCGGCACGGCACTTTGGCTCTTCGACCCGCGATGGCCTGACCTGGTCCACCCCTTCGCCAGCGCCGTCGACACGCCGCTTCCACCGACGCCGGAAACCCAGCACATCATGCTCGAGGCCAAACCGGACTGGGTCGAGGTCGCCCCGGCGGACGAGCAGAACATCCACTTTGCCGGCTATCCCGAGCAATCGATCGAGGATTGGCACAAGAGCCGCGGTCTGTGGCAAGACGAAGCTTCATAACGGGCGCCTGGAGAGAACGGGGAAACAACAATGACAAAACGACTTGGCATCATCAGCCCGGGCGTCATGGGGTCCGCGGTCGGTCGGGTTCTGGTGGAGAACGGCTGTCACGTGGTGACCTGCCTGGCCGGGCGCAGCGAGATCAGCAGGGAACGCGCCGAAAAGGCCGGCATGGTGGGTCTCGCCGATATCGACGCAGTGGTCGCCGCGTCCGACATGATCCTGGCGATCCTGCCGCCGGCCGATGCGATACCCTTGGCGCGCATGGCGGCGGCTGCCATGGACCTCACGCACTTCTCGCCGGTCTATGTCGACTGCAACGCCGTCTCGCCCGCGACCGCGCGCGAGATCGCCCGCATCATGGACGGCGCCAAGGCGCCCTTTATCGATGCCGGCATCATCGGCGGGCCACCTGAAGATGGCTATGCGCCCACGTTCTATTGCAGCGGACAGGAGACCGGTCCCTTGATGGCGCTCGACGGCATGGGGATCAAGGTGCGCGATGCCGGTCCTGAGATCGGCGCCGCCTCGGGCGTCAAGATGTGCTACGCCGCCATCACCAAGGGCACGATGACCCTGCACACAGCCGCTCTGATCGCCGCCGAACGCATGGGCCTGCGCGACGTTCTGTGGCGCGAGCTGGAAGTGAGCCAGGGCAAGGTCGCCGAGAAGATGACCGAGACCGTGCCGTTCCTGCCCGCCGATTCCGCGCGTTGGGTCGGCGAGATGGACGAAATCGCGGCGACCTTTGGCGACGCTGGCCTGCCGTCAGGCTTTCACGAAGCGGCCGGCGACGTCTTTCGGCTGCTGGCCCGGAGCCATTTCGCCGGCGAAACCCGCGAGACCATGAACCAGGACCGCACCCTGGACGAGGCGGTCCGCGCCTATGCCGAGGTGCTGGACGACGCTGATCGCGGTGGCTGAGCGCTGGTTGCCTGCTCTATGGTGGCCAGCGCGCTGAGAGGGAACCAGCACCATGCCTTCCTATGAACTGCTTCTGGCCTTTGTCGTCGCCACCGCCGTCTTCGCCTATATGCCGGGTCCGGCCATGCTCTATACGGCCGCCCAGACAATCGCGCGCGGCCGCCGCGCCGGGTTGATGGCGGCGCTCGGCATCCACATCGGCGGCTACGTTCATGTCATCGCCGCGGCGTTCGGCCTTTCCGCCATCTTCAAGCTGGTGCCCGAGGCCTATATGGCGGTCAAGATCATCGGTGCGTTCTATCTGATCTGGCTCGGCATCGGCATCATCCGCCAGCGCATCGACGGTACCACCCGACCGCAGACCGCCGCCAAGTCGGCGCGTCGCGCCTTCTTCGAGAGCATCACGGTCGAGGTCTTGAACCCAAAGGCCGCGATCTTTTTCCTGGCCTTCCTCCCGCAGTTCGTCGATCCGGCGGCGGCATTTCCGGTCTGGGTCCAGTTCCTGATCCTGGGCACGGTGGTGAACCTCGCCTTTTCCTCAGCCGATCTCGTCTGCATCCTGCTCGCCTCGACCCTGGTCAAGCGGCTCAAGAACGGCGGCTGGGGTGAGCGTTTGGCGCGCTGGACCGGCGGGGCGCTCCTGATCGGGCTGGGCGCGCGCCTCGCCTTCGACAGGGACTGAGCCCATGGCCGGCCTCGATCCCCGTCACTTTTCCGATTTTGAGGCAATCGTCGGCGCGCGCGGCTTGCGCCAAGGCAACGTGACGGAGATGCTGGAGCCCGGCATCCACCCGGCCAACCTGGACGCCGACGTGGTGCTGCTGCCCGCCTCGACCAGCGAGGTCGCGGCGATCGTGGGCTATTGCGCCCAGCACCAGATCCCGATCGTACCCCATGGCGGGCGCACGGGGCTCGCCGGTGGTGCGGTCTCGACGCCCGGCCAGGTCGTCGTTCAGACAACGCGCATGGATGGCATCGTCGAGGTCGATCACTTGGCCGGCACGGCCGTCGTCGAGGCGGGCGCCACCTTGGGCGCGATCGACGAGGCCGTCGCTGAACACGGCCTTTCGGTCGGCATCGATCTTGCCGCGCGCGACAGCGCGACCATCGGCGGCATGGTGTCGACCAACGCCGGCGGCATCGAGGCGTTCCGCCACGGCGTGACCCGCCAGCGGGTATTGGGTTTGGAGGTCGTGCTGCCGGACGGGCGCGTGCTGGACGACTTGAAGCTCGTCTCGAAGGCGAACGAGGGCTACGACATCAAGCAGCTCGTCATTGGCGGCGAGGGAACCCTGGGCATCGTGACCAGGGTGGCGCTGGCCCTGGTGCCGCGACCTGGGGCCAAGGCAACGGCGCTGGTCAGCGTCGCCAGCGCCGATGACGCCGTGCGCCTCTTCCGTCGGTTCCGCCACCATCCGGGCGGCACGCTACTGGCCTCGGAGATCATGTGGTCCGGCTACGCCCGCGCCGTCGCCGAGGCCAACGATCTCTCCGGTCTGCTCTCCTTCGAAAGCGACCCCGGGGCGCTGTTCGACGTTATCGACGTCGCCGACGACGCAGCCGGTTCCGGTCAGGCGTTTTTGGAGGAAGTGCTCGCCGAGGCCGCCGAGGCCGAGGAGATCCGCGACGCCCTGATCGCCAAGAACGACCAGGAGCGCGACAAGATCTGGCTGATCCGCGAGGACTCCTGGGCCATCGACCGTGCCAAGCCGGATGGCTTCTGGTACGACGTTTCGGTCCCCCATGGCGCGCTCGACCGCTACGCCGCCGATGTCTTCCAACGCATCGCCGCGCTCAATGCGGGGTTCGAGGTTTTTGTGATGGGCCATCTGGGCGACGGCAACATGCACCTCACCATCACCGCCGGCAAACCACTGCCGGACCACTACGACGCCGTCTGCGACGCCGTTTACGCGGGACTGGCGGATATCGGCGGTTCGTTCTCCGCCGAACACGGCATCGGCCTGGAAAAACGCGCCGCGCTGGTCGACCACGGCTCGGCCGTCAAGCTCGACATGATGCGCGCGGTCAAGGCCGCGCTCGACCCGCAGAACATCATGAACCCCGGCAAGATTATTTAGTACAACTGATGTGTTAAAACGCCCGCCTGTGGGCGAGAGGAGGAAACGCCATGAAAACAGGGTTTCAGCCGCCTGGCGTCTGGCCGTCGTTCGGGTGCAATTCAATGGGGTTGGTGACCGGCGAGGGTCGGCAGGTGCTGCTCAGCGGCCAGGTCGCCTGGGATGAGAAGCGGCACGTGGTCGGTGTCGGCGACATGCGGGCCCAGACCGAGCAGACGTTCCGCAACATCCAGGCCTCGCTGGCGGCGGTCGGTGGCGAGATGGACGACGTGGTCTCGATCGTCACCTACGTGACGACGCCCCAGGGCCTCTCCGACATTCACGACGTGCGCAAGCAAGTCTTCTCGGTGCCCTACCCAGTCAGCACGCTGGTTCAGGTGGCTGCCCTGGTCGACCCGGATCTGCTGATAGAAATCACCGCGACCGCCATCGTGCCGCTGGATCGCTACCGCGAACCCGACGCGATGGAGCCACAGACCTTCGACGTCAGCGAAGGCGGCTTCAACCTCTGACGTTGATGCCTAGAGAATGAACTTCGAGAGGTCGGCGTTCTTGGCCAGTTCGCCGACGCGTTCGTGGACGAAGGCGGCGTCGATGGCGACCGTCTCGCCGGCGCGGTCGGGCGCCGAGAAGCTGATCTCGTCCAACAGCTTTTCCATCACCGTGTGCAGGCGCCGCGCGCCGATGTTCTCGACACTCTCGTTGATCTGGGTCGCCAGATCCGCCAGCGCGTCGATGGCATCCTCGGCGAAGGTCAGCGTCAGCTCTTCGGTGCCCATCAACGCGGTGTACTGAATGATAAGGCTGTTTTCCGGCTCGGTCAGGATGCGGCGGAAGTCGTCGCGGGTCAGCGCCTTCAGCTCGACCCGATTGGGCAAGCGTCCCTGCAGTTCCGGCAGCATGTCCGAGGGCTTGGAGAGATGGAAGGCGCCGGAGCAGATGAAGAGCACGTGGTCGGTTTTGACCGAGCCGTGCTTGGTCGCGACGGTCGTGCCTTCGATCAGCGGAAGGAGATCGCGCTGCACGCCCTCGCGGCTGACATCCGCGCCCTGGCGATCGCTGCGGGCGGCGATCTTGTCGATCTCGTCGATGAAGACGATGCCGTCCTGTTCGACCATGTCGATGGCGGCCTTCACCACCTGCTCTTCGTCCAGCAGTTTGTCGGCCTCTTCGGCCAGCAGCAGATCGTAGCTGTCGCCAACCTTCATGCGTTTCGGCTTGGTCTGACCGCCGAACGCTTTGCCGAAGACGTCGTTCAGATTGAGCATGCCCATCTGCGCGCCCGGCATCCCGGGAATGTCGAAGGTCGGCAGCGCGCCGGAGCCGCTGTCGCGCACGGCGAGTTCGACCTCCTTGTCGTCAAGCTGACCCTGGCGCAGCATGACACGGAACTTTTGGCGCGTGTCCGCGCTGGCATTCTCGCCGACCAGGGCGTCGAGCACGCGCTCCTCCGCGTTGATCTCGGCCTTGGCCGTGACCTCCTTGCGCATGGTCTCGCGGGTCATGGTGATGGCAATCTCGACGAGGTCGCGCACGATCTGTTCGACATCGCGGCCGACATAACCGACTTCGGTGAACTTGGTCGCCTCGACTTTCAGAAACGGCGCGTTGGCGAGCTTGGCCAGGCGGCGCGCGATCTCGGTCTTGCCGACGCCGGTCGGGCCGATCATCAGAATGTTCTTGGGCAGCACTTCCTCGCGCAGATCGTCCGGCAACTGCTGACGGCGCCAGCGGTTGCGCAGCGCGACCGCGACGGCGCGCTTGGCGTCGTTCTGACCGACGATGAAACGGTCGAGTTCGGAAACGATCTCGCGGGGTGAAAAACTGGTCATGAGCTCTGGTGGTCCGTGGGTTCTGTTTTTGGTTTGGCATCGCCAGCCCACTCCCCCTCCCGGCCACCCATGGCAGTATCCTCGGGGTGGCCGGGAGGGGGAGTGGGCTGGAGCCGTCGCATCGCATCAGGCAGCGTCAAGAGTCTCAACGACGACCTGGTCGTTTGTGTACACGCAAATTTCGGCAGCGACCGCAAGCGACTTTCTGGCGATGGTCTCGGCGTCCATGCCCTCGATATCCATCAGCGCGCGCGCGGCGGCCAGCGCATAGTTGCCGCCGGAGCCGATGCCGATCAGCCCGTCCTCGGGCTCCAGCACGTCGCCGGTGCCGGTAATCAGAAGCGAGACCTGACTGTCGACAACCGCCATCAGCGCCTCGAGACGGCGCAGGTAACGGTCCGTGCGCCAATCCTTGGCGAGCTCGACGCAGGCGCGCTGAAGCTGGCCGGGATGGCGTTCCAGCTTTTGCTCCAGGCGTTCGAACAGGGTGAAGGCGTCGGCCGTCGCCCCGGCGAAGCCGGCGACGATATTGCCGTCGCCCAGCCGGCGCACCTTGGTCGCATTGCCCTTGACGATGGTCTGGCCCATGGAGACCTGACCGTCGCCCGCGACGACGACCTTGCCGCCCTTGCGCAGGGCGAGGATGGTGGTGCCGTGCCACTGACTGGCATCTGTATTGCTCATCGGCATATCTCGTTGGGTCAGGCCAGGGATCGCACGCCGGCAGCCGCCGATTGGGCGGCGCGCGTACCCGTGCTATGTGAGGGCCCGAAACGTGCCGGTCAAGGGCAGGGGTGCCATGCGGGAATATTGGGTCATGATGCGCGAGAAGGCCGATATCGATATCGAGCTGGTGCGCGACGGATTCTCGTGGGGCGCGTGCCTGATCCCGCTGTTCTGGGCGCTTTACCGCAGGCTGTGGCGGGTCTTCTTCATTCTCCTGGCGGTTATCATCGGCCTGTCTATCCTGTGGAGTTCGCTGGGGCTGGGCGAGACCGGCGTGATGATCGCCAATGTCGCGCAGGCCGTGGTCTTGGGCTTTCTGGGCAACGAGTTGCGCCGTTGGGAACTGGGCCAAAAAGGCTTCAACGCGGTCGATATCGTGGCCGCCAGGCGATTTGATGATGCCGAGGAAAAGGCCGTTATCCGCCTGGCCGAGCACGAGGCCGAACAGCATGAGACCCGTCTAGCGGAAAATTCATTCCCCCAGGGGTTGCACCCCCAGCCAGACCAGTCCATTTAGGCGCCATGGAAACTCGTTCCGCGTCGGCCTCCGCGTCCGTCGAGGTCAAACACGTCACCGAACTCAACCGACTCGATCTCGACGACCTGTGCGATGCCACGGACGCCGCGATCGTGGACGGCAACGGTTTCGGCTGGCTGAATCCCCAGCCGCGCGAGCAGATTCAGCGCTATTGGAAAGGCGTGCTTCTGGTGCCCGAGCGAGAGCTTTGGGTCGGCCGCCTGGACGGCACCATCGCGGCGTCGGCGCAGCTCCAGAAACCGCCGCGCAACAACGAGGCCCAGGCCCATTCGGCCCAGTTGACCACCCATTTCGTCGCGCCCTGGGCGCGCGGTCATGGGCTGGCGGCCATGCTGCTGCGCGCGGCCGAAGACTTCGCCCGCGACGTCGGTCTAAGCCACATGCGGCTCGACGTCCGATCGACCCAGACCCGCGCCATCGAACTCTACGAAACCAACGGTTACGTCCGTTGGGGCGAGCTGCCGTCCTATGCCAAGGTCGGCACCGATCTGGTCACCGGGCTCTTCTACGTGAAAAAGCTTTAGAGCAGATCGGGCTCTAGTTCAGGCCTGGCCTGACGGCACCACCGACTAGGACGCGACTTCCCTAGTTCACCTGCGGGCGCCACAGATAGGCGTCACGGTAGCGCTGGGGATTGATGTCGCGCAGCAGCCGGATGATCTCCAGGCCCTGCTCATGGGTCAGGTTGCCGCCGTAGTAGACGCCGACCCAGCCGTTGTCGGACGGTTCGGTGATGCCCGCCTGATTGTCGTGTTCGGCGGCGGGCTGGGCGGCGCACAGGGGTTCGCGCGCGATGTCGAGGATGGCGTCGAGACGGCCCTTGTTACCGGGCTCGGCTGCCGCTTTCCTCATGTGCTCAAGGTAGGCCTCGGCCTGTTCTTCCTTCTGGAATGAGGCCAGGAACACCCGGTAGTCGGCGTTCTCGAACCGGTTGAGCGCAAGCAGGAAGTCGCCGAGATTGGTGTCGTTGCGGCACGCCATCAGGTCGAGCATGTAGTCGGCGAGCTGCACCGGGTTGAAGTACTGGTCGACCTGAACGTAGTAGGCGGGCTCGATCTCCTCGCGCGGATCGCAGAAGTAGACCGGCAGGAACTTGTTGACGAAGACCTGGTCGAGCGGCGCCGGTTCCTGATTGGCTTCGATCACATCCTTGAGATTGGATCGCGCGGCATCCATGTCGTCGAGCAGGATGTCGTTGATCGCCATCAACATCAGGATATCGGAGCGGAAGTTGGGCAGGCGGTCGTCGTCGGTCGTATCGATCCGCTCATAGATCGTTTGATAGACCTCGTTCGACTGCATCAAGGCCCGCTGTGCGGCTTCACTCAACGGCCAGGACGGAACGCCCTGACCGTCGGCGGTGAAGTAACCGATCATCGACTGTTCCTGGAACGCGCGTGCCTTCAGGAACTCCGCGTAGAGTAAGAAACGGCTGTCCGGGTACGCGCTGATAACGAGATCGGTAATGCCGATCTTGTCGTCCATGTAACCCTCGGTACGGCCGCGCGCGTAAAAGGCGTCATAGAACAGGCCGCGACTGTTCATCAACGCGCGGTCGACGATCGAACGGGTGTTGTCGTCCAGCCGGTCGTCGCTGGTGATCAACCCGTAGAGATAGGCTTGATCGCCGGCCAGGTCGTCGGAGACCCATCCCGGCGGCAGATTGGCGAGAACCTGGGCGATCGTGACCATATCGTCGGCCGTCTCGGCGCGGCGCATGGCATCGATCAGCATTGAGACGCGGGCGCCGACACAATCGGCGTTCAGGCGCGACCCGCAGGTGCCTTCGGGCGGCGGCTCGGTGTTGTCCCTGAACTGTGAGCAGGCGGTGTAGACTTCGCTCATCAGCCCGGCCAGCTCGGCGCCATAGTCGGTCTTGCCGGTACCGATTGCCTCGATAAGGCTATCGAGGTCTTTGTCGATCTCGTCGAGCGTGCGCGGCTCGTAGGCGGCCAGAGCGGGTGTTGCCGACAGGACGACAAGAGCGGTCAGCAGCACACAGACGAACTTCGGCATGGGCAATCTCCGCCGGCGGCCCCGGCGGCCCCAGCAGCCTAGTTCATCGGCTCGCTGCTCTCCTGCGGCGAAATCTGTCGTGTGCATCCCCACTCCATTCGCTGCCGGTCCGACACCATGATGGTGAGGTCCGGATGATCGTCGTCATAAGACAGCACCATCAAGGACGGGTCGATGCCCGGTGCCTGGCTCTCGTGATAGATGACCGCCTCGGACCCGTTGGACAGGATGGGCACAGGCAGAATGTAGGTGCCCGCCACGTTGAACGGCTTGATCAAACCGTTTGCCGGATCAAAGGCATCACCGTGATTGTCGGTGAAGGTCTCGAAGGTCGGTTCCTGATCGAAGTTGGAATCGTTGTAGCGCAGCTGGGCGCGGATCTGGCTTAAGAAGATACTCTCTTCGCGGCAGCGGAACCGGATGAACAGCACGCGGCTGTCGCGCGCCTCGGCCATCGCGAGTTCGCGTGCCTGGTACTCCGCCTCCAACGCCGCCATGCGATCGTCATACGCATTGTTCTGCTCTTCCATCACGCGGGCGACCTCGGCATCGACCTTGGCGTTGAAGTTCACCATCTCGTTCAAGTCATCCATGGTGAAGAGGCCGCCGTCCGGGCGCAGCAAAAGCCAGATCAGTCCCATGTAGACGGCCGGTGCGCCGCCCAGGGTGATCCATTTCCATTCGATCTTACCGGTACCGCCAAGGATGCCGACAAACGCGACGGTCATGGCGGCCATCAAGAACAGGAAGGCGAAGAGACCGTTGGGTTTTTGGAGGGTCGCGAAGACCACGGAAAGAATGATGAAGACGCCGAAGATCGCCAGGACGAAGGCGAGGAAGAAGGTACCGGACACCGGGCGGCCGGGCTCAGGCTTTTGGCGATCAGGGGTCGTCTTTTCCGTCGGCATGACTGTCAGACCTCACCAGCAGGGACAGGAGAACCAGCAACCCCAATCGCCGCAGCAATAGTCCCAGCGACAGGACTGGGCGATCGTGATGTCGTCGTCCATCAGCCTGGGCGATTGATTACCCTGGTGGTTGCCCGATGGGCTGTTGCCGTAAAGCTCGGGAAGGGAAATGCCAGCGCGCATTAGCGCGGCGGTCCATGGACGTTCGGGCGCGGGGTCACAGACGCCGGACTCCGCCATCGGCAGTGCCGCGGTCCCACGCGGTTCGCTGCCGAAAGACGCTGACACACTGGTCATCGCCAGGGCAACGACAAGACATGAGACGAGCCGAACCAGCATGACTATACCTTTACCGAAACTGACTTCGCACTCGACACAATGAATCTAGTAAATCGGAAATAGACTGTCAAATCACGACGAAAGCCATTCAGCCACGAAAAGGTAATCAGCGCTGAATTCTACTATCAGTCTGGCGCCAGCGGAGCACGCCAAAGCCGACAAAGGCCAGTCCGGCAATTGCCAAGATGGCGCTGAAGGTCACGCGCTCGTTTCGCAGCTCGCGAAGACGAGCGATGACGTCGCCGGCCGGAACAATGGTGACGTCGCCCGCTGCAGCGCCCCAGATCAGGGTCCGGTCGGCAGCGTCGCCGGCATCGGGCCACATCTGGACCGTGATGTCGCCTTCCAGGGCCAGCTTGACCTCATCATAGGCTGGCAGGTCCGAGCGGTAGAACACGGGCTCGGAACCCGGTTCCAGGATGGCTCGAAACTCCATGATGGGTCCGCCAGAAAACAGCGGAATACCGCCTGACCGGACGCTAACCTCGGCGGTCTGCGAGGCCGAGCCGGTCACTGGAACCAGCGCGGCCTCGCGGGGGTAACCGGCAAACAAGGGCTCGGCGCCCTGCCACACGCCGAGCACAAGAAGGATGGTTCCCGCAGCGATCGGGGCGTGGGGCTTCCACCCCAGACTGCGCGCAAATCGCCCGATCATCGCAACAGTCTCCTGCCGCCCGTCCGCGCCACGTTACCGGCCAATATCCTTGGCCACGGTATCGAGTGCCGCGCGCATTGTCGTCGCGATGTCGTCGGCCTGGTCCTTGGTCAAGATCAGCGGCGGCGACAGGACCATGGAATCACCGCAGGCGCGGACCAGCAGACCATCGCTCCAGGCGGCTTCGCGGATCCGGGTGCCCAACTCCATATCATCGGGGAAGCTCTCGCGGGTCGCCTTATCCTGAACGACCTCGACCGCCGCCATCATCCCCATGCCGCGCACCTCGCCGACCAGCGGGTGATCCGCCAGTTCGCGCAGGCGGGCCTGGAAGTAGGGCCCGGTCTCGACGCCCGCGGTCTCGACGATACCCTCGCGTTCCAGGATGTTGATGTTCTCCAGCGCCACCGCGGCGGCCACCGGGTGACCTGAATAGGTGAAGCCGTGCTGGAACTCTCCGCCTGCGTCGATCATCACGTCGGCAATGCGGTCATGCACCATGACGCCGGAGATCGGCAGGTAGCCAGACGACAGCCCTTTGGCCATGGTCATGAAGTCGGGGTCGATGTCCATGGTCTGCGAAGCGAACCACTTGCCGGTGCGCCCGAAACCGCAGATCACCTCGTCTGCGATCAAAAGCACGTTGTGCTCGCGGCAGATGCGCTGGACTTCCGGCCAGTAGCTTTCCGGCGGCACCAAGACACCGCCCGCCCCCATGATCGGCTCGCCGATGAAGGCGCCGACGTTCTCCGCGCCCAGCTCCAGAATCTTCTCCTCGATCGAGCGGGCGGCCTTCAGCCCGAATTCATGGGGGTCCATGTCGCCGCCATAGCGGTACCAGTGCGGGCAGTCGACGTGGACAAAGCCTGGCAACGGCAGATCGAAGGACGGATGCATCGGCGTCAGGCCACACAGGCTGGCGGCGGCCATGGTGACGCCGTGATAGGCTTTGTTGCGGCTGATGATGGTCTTTTTGCCGGTTTCGCCTTTGGTGTTCCAGTACCAGCGCACCATCTTGGCGATGGTGTCGTTCGCCTCCGAGCCGGAGTTGGCGTAGAAAACGTGGTTCAGGCCCTCCGGCGTCACCTGGGCAAGCTTCTGCGAGAGCTCCGTCGCCGGTTCCGTCGTGGTCTGGAAGAAGGTGTTGTAGTAGGGCAGCTCCTGCATTTGTTTGAAGGCGACCTCGGCCAGTTCCTTGCGGCCGTAACCGATGTTGACGCACCAAAGGCCCGCCATGCCATCAAGGATGCGCTCGCCCTCGGAGGTCCACATGTAGCAGCCCTCCGCGCGGGTGATGACGCGCACGCCCTTGTTATTGAGCGCCTTTGAATCGGTGAACGGATGCAGGTGATGTTGGCGGTCCAGATCCTGCAGGACCGCGGTCAAGTTGGAAGCCATGATGGTGATCTCCATAGAAGGGGTTGATGGATAAAGTGGGCCACACGCGGCCCAAGGCCCCGTCTAGGGATCAAAGTCGATGCGCGCGCACTGGATCAGAAGATCGTCGTGGCGGGAGATATCGGTCCTGTCGGTATCCTGGACTTTCATGGGACCATGATAATTCAGGTTAAGGCCGTGTGGCGAGAGCCTTCGATAACGCCGGAATGGCTGGTTGATAGGAGGACGTGAGGTGAACCAGACACTGACCATTCGGTCGTTCGAAGCGGGCGATCTGGCGAGGCTTCACCGCATACGCGAAGCTGCGTTCAAACCCGTCTTTGCGTCCTTCCGCAACCTGCTCGGCGAGACGATTGCCGGGGTCGCCCTTGCCGGCGCCGAGCGAGAACAGGCCGAACTCCTGGACCGCCTTTGCGCAACCAGCTCACCCGATCGGGTCTTCGTGGCTGAGGCCGATGGAGAGATCGTCGGCTTTTGCGCCATGTCGCTCGACCGCGACGCGCGCGTTGGCGAGATCGGCCTGAACGCGGTGCATCCCGATCACCAGGGCAAGGGTATCGGCACGGTGATGTACGATCATGTTCTCGCGCGTATGCGCGAAGACGGTATGAGCGTCGCGACAGTGGGCACAGGCGGTGATGCGAGCCACGCGCCGGCGCGCCGGGCCTATGAAAAAGCAGGCTTTGGCCCCGCCATTCCGAACGTCTACATGTACCGCTCGCTTTAGCGTCCTTCGGTGCCTGGTCTCGATGGACGTCGGTGCCGCCACTTGTCTAGAGTTCCCCGGACGCTGTTACGCGTGGAGACGATCGCGTGTCCAAGGAACGAAAGAACCTGCTGTTCCTTCTCGGCGAAAGCCATGCACCGCACCTGATGGGTGCGGCGGGGAACCGCGTTATCAAGACACCCAATCTGGATGCGTTGGCGAGGCGCGGCGCCATCTTTGACGCCGCCTATTGCGCCAGCCCGCTCTGCGTTCCCGCGCGCGCCGCGATCGCGACCGGGCGCTACCCGCATGAGACCGGGTACTGGGATAGCTCGATGGCGTTCGATGGCGAACGGATGAGCTGGATGAGACGTCTTCGCGACGACGGCTACGAAACCGTCGGCATCGGCAAGATGCACTTTCGCAGTGACGACGACGACAACGGCTACAGCCGGTTCATCGACACTATGCACATCGCCGACGGCATCGGCGATCTTGTCAGCGCGCTTCGCTACAAAACCGAGGAGCCGACCTATCAGGGGCTCTGGAACATATGGACATCGCAATACGGACCTGGCGACTCATCGCCCTATCGTCGCTACGACGAACGCATTGTCGCCGAGGCCACCGACTGGCTGCGCACGGAAGCGACGACATCGGCGAAGCCGTGGGCGCTGTCGGTTCACTTCATCGCGGCCCATGCGCCGTTCGTGACACCGCAGGCATTTTACGATCTCTACAATCCCGCCAGCCTTCCGCCGCCGCCGCGATTTGCCATCGACGAGCGGCCGAACCATCCCTCGGCAGCCCACCTGCGCAAGACCGTCTGCCACCAAGACGACATTGCGCCTGAGCACGTGCAACAGGTCCGCGCCGCCTACTTCGCGACCGTCAGTTATCTCGACGATCTGATCGGGCGCGTGTTGACGGCGCTCGATCACCTCGGCCTCGCGGAGACAACCCAGGTCGTCTACACGTCCGATCATGGTTTCAGCTGCGGCGACCACGGCCTCTTCGGCCTCTTCCACCTCTACGAGGAATCGCTCGGCGTGCCCTTGCTGATGGCGGGACCGGATGTGCCGGCAGGCGGCCGCATCGCCGATCCGGTGTCGCATGTCGACCTCTACCCGACGATCCTGGAGACCTGCGGCGTGCCGTTGACGGAAGCCGAGCGCAACGCCGACAGGGAAAGCCTGTGGCGGTTGATCGACGGTGAGGCATGGCGCGACAGCGTGTTTGCCGAATACCACGGCACCGGCACGACCGCCGCCGGTTACGTGTTGCGCCAGGGATTCTGGAAACTGATCTATTTCGTCGGCATGACGCCGCAGCTCTTCAACCTCGCCGCCGACCCATATGAGGCCAACGATCTGGCGCACGATCCGCAGCATGCCGCGCGTCTGGACGCGATGATCGTCAAGCTGCAGCAACGCGTCGATCCCGAAGCGGTGGACCTTAAGGCCAAGGATGATCAGCGCGTGCTGATCGAACGCCACGGCGGTGAAGCCAAGGTGGTCGAGGCGATGGCGGGCTTTGCCTATTCGCCGCCGCCGGGCATGAGCTGGCGGGCAGTCAACGCCCCCCGGAAACGTCAATGAAGCTGCCGGTGACGTAGCTTGCCTTCGCCGAGCACAGCCAGACGATGGTCTCGGCCACCTCCTCGGCCGAGCCGCCGCGCTGCATAGGGACGAGATGAGCCAAGTCATCGACCCGATCGGGCTGGCCGCCAGAGGCATGGATGTCGGTTTGGATCAGCCCGGGTCGGACAGCGTTGACGCGAACGTTTTCGGTGGCGACCTCCTTGGACAAACCGATGGTCATCGAGTCCATGGCTCCCTTGGTCGCGGCGTAGTCCGTGTATTCGTTGGGTGAGCCGAGCCGCGAGGCGGCGGACGAGACGTTGACGATGGCCCCGCCGCTGCCGCCATGGCGCGTCGACATGCGTCTCACCGCCTCGCCGCACGCAAGGTAGGCCCCGGTCAGGTTGATCGCGACAATGCGCTGTAGGCGCTCAGCATCGATCTCGTCGAGACGCGCGGGAGGACCGACAATGCCCGCGTTGTTGACGAAGGCGTCCAACTGTCCGAATGCCTCGTCGCAGACACGGAACAACTGCTTGATGTCGTCGGGGTTCGCCATATCGGCCTTGACGACAGCAGTCTTGCGGCCCGCCGCCTTGACCTCTGCCACGACCCGTTCGGCGGCCTCGCGATCGCTGACGTAGTTGACCAGAACGTCATAGCCCTCGCGCGCGGCCAGCCGGGCGGTTGCCGCGCCGATGCCGCGGCTGGCGCCGGTGATCAGCATGACCTGTTTCATCACCGGCGTGCCTTGTTGTGCGTGTTAGTGCACGTGCCGTTCGCACGTGCGCTGCACCAGCCCACTCCCCCGCCCGGCCACCCATGGCAGCATCCTCGGGGTGGCCTCGGCGAAAACGCCTCTCGGCGTTTTGCCCCGGAGGTGGGGGAGTGGGCTGGTGATGCCAACTGATCGGTAAACGATCTAGTTGATGGGGTCCCGGACCAGGGGACAGGTCGAGCAGTGAACGCCACCACCATTGTGCTGCACCTTGTCATAGGGGATCTGCACGACCTCGACGTTAAGGTCGGCGAGTCTGTCCATGGTTCGGTTGGAAATGCCATGGGGCATGATGACGCGCCCTGGCTTGACCGCCAGACAATTGATGATCCAGTGGGAGTCCTGGGATGTCACCTCGACCGTCCGGATGCCAAGCTCTTTCAGCTTTTCCAGGAACCAATAAGGCAACTGCGCCGAATCAATGATGGCGAGGTCGACGTCGATCATGGTCAGCGCGCCGTCGATGTGGATCTGGTAACCCGCCAGATCGACGCGGATCAGGTCGACTCCTTGAGAGTTCAGCACCTCCTCGATCTGACGCGAGCCTTCTTCGTTGACGCAGATTGAACGGCCGATCACCGCGGTCTCGGGGTTGAGCCAGGCGAAGCTGCCACCTTCGGCCATGGCGTTGCCGTTCAGCGTGCGCAGGATCGGCATGCCCAGATTGGCAAGCGTCTTGGTGACATGCGCTTCCTCGCCGCGCCGGATGGTGCGCGCCAGGCGCGTGATGATAGCGCCGCCTTTGACGGCAAAGGAGGAGTCGCGGGTATAGATCGACTTGATGCCGTCCGGTTCGATCGAGTCCAGAAACACGACCTCGACACCCTCATCGCGCAGAGTCTGCACCAGACCGTCGTGCTGGGCGCGGAACTCATCCATCGGCGGGATGGTTTCGCTCTGCCAGTACCAGCCTTCTTCCAGGTCGCCATAGGAGCCGATTTCCTCGATGCGTTTGTTGGCGTCGACGATCTTCATCTCGTCGCCCGGCCGGTGCATCAAGACGACGCGCAACTGGCCGACATCGTTGTCACAGCCCCACTCGCGGCCCCACACGCCGGTCTGCTGTTCCGGGCTCTCGAAGACCGGCTCCGGGTGGGAGCCGAACAGTTTAATGGTCTGGCCGTAGATGTCGCTCATGGTTGTCCTCCTGCTAACTGCTTGGGGATTGTCGGGTCGGTGCCGGAAATGTCGAGCCTTGATGTGATGGTGGCGATGGCGTCCAGCGTCGGCTGCAGGGCGGTCTCGATCCACGCCGTGAAGGCGACGATCGGTTCGCGTTCGATCAAGTCGGGGTGGGCGGCCATGACGTAAGCCTCGTCGGTTTCCAGCGTGGGCCCGAACGGAACCGTCAGTCTGCCCGCGTTCACGTCTTCGGCGGCGAGCGCCAGGCCAGCGAGCGCCAGGCCCTGGCCGAGTTCGGCGGCGGCGAGCACCAGGCCGGAATCGCTGAAGTTGGCGCCCCTCTCGACGCCGGGATGATCAACGCCGGCGGCCGCGCACCATTCCGTCCAGCCCAGCGATCGTTCGTCGTGGATCAGCGGCACGCGCGTGACGTCGGCGGGATCGATAAGTTCATGCCGTTCCGCGAACGACGGCGCGCATACCGGCGCGACCTTCTCCTCGACCAAAAGGCGTGCTTGGGGCGGCCTGTTCCGGCTGTCGCCGTAACTGATCACCAGGTCGACCTCGTCGACCTCCAGATCGATCGCCAGTGCCGTCGTGTAGAGCCAGACGTCATAGTCGGGATGGGCCTCGCGAAACGCCGGCAAACGCCGCAACAGCCAGCTCGATGCGAAACCGTGTGGTGCGGCGACAATCAAGGAGCCGGGCTTACTGTATGCCCTCAGCCGGGCGACACCCTGCTCCAGTCTATTTAACACATCACGTGTAATGCGAAGAAAGTCCAAGCCCGCGTCGGTCAGATGGATGGCGCGATTGGCGCGGATGAAGAGCGGTTGGCCGAGCGCTTCTTCCAGCGAACTGATCTGATGGCTGATCGCCGATTGCGTCAGATTCAGCTCGCGCGCCGCCTGGGTGAAGCTGCCCAGACGTCCGGCGGCCTCGAAACCCCTGAGCGCGCTGAGCGGTAGATTGCTTGATATCATCGTGGATAAGTTCTGCTCATGTAAACACCGAAAGCCATGCATGCATTGCTGCAGGTAGTGACTGAAAGCCCATCCGCTCGGATGTGTCCGACTTATCATGAACCAAACTAATCTATCAAGTGATACTGCGGTCTTCCTGGTCGTCGCCGACCAGGGATCGCATCGACCCCATGCCGGTCATTGACCGTCAGCGCCATTTAGAAAGTAATCACTTTTCTTTTTAGGTGAGATCGTGCAAGGCTTCGCCAGGTTTCCAAGGGTCCCCGATGACAGTCTCCAGTGCGCCGATAGCGAATGCCGCTGAGCGACGGCGCAGCCTTGCCGCCGCGATCTCGGCGATGTTCATCGTCAATCTCGTGTTTTTCCTGTCCCCGCCCTTGATGGCGGTCGTGCTCGAGCGCCACGGTGCCGATCCGGCGGCGATCGGCATCAACGCCGCCGCCATGGCATGCGGCATTTTCTTCATCGGGCCGCTGGCGCCGCGTTGGCTCGCCCGCTTCGGTCCGGCGCGGCTGATGCGCTGGTCGCTTGCCGTTTCGGTGGTGATCTTTCTGCCGATGCCGATCGAGCCCGACGCGCTCATCTGGCTACCACTGCGCACGGTCCTGGGCGCGGCGGCCAGCATATGCTGGATCGCCAGCGAAGCCTGGATCAACGCCCTGGCGGTAGAGGCCCGGCGCGGCCGCCTCATGAGCATCTACAGCATGGCGGGCTATTGCGGTCAGGCGCTGGGTCCCGCGACCCTCGTTGTTGTCGGCAGCGAGGGCTTCATCCCGTTCGGCGTGGCCGCCCTGCTGACCGCTCTTGGCTGCATCCTGGTTAGCGCCGGCGGCAATGTGCGGCCCGATCTCGGCCAGCCCGGCAGGACGCCGCTGGTGCGCTTCTTGTGGGCCGCGCCTCTGCCGATGCTCGCGGTGTTTGCCCAGGCAGGTGCTTTCCAGGCCTATTTCAGTTTTTTCCCGGCGTTCGGCGAAAGCCGCGAGTTACCTCTGGAAACGGCTTTCACGTTGCTGACGGCGACCAGCCTCGGCGGCCTCCTGCTCAACTACCCCATGGGATGGCTTGCCGACCGGGTCAACCGGACAGCGCTGGCGGTTACTTGGCTGACCCTGTCGTCGGGCGGCATTCTTCTGTTGCCCCTGGTCGTGCCAGCCGGACTCGGCGCGCTGCCGTTCTTCGTCGCTCTGGGCGGCATCATGTCGGGGACATACAGCCTAGCGATCGTCCTGGTCGGCGCGCGGTTCCGCGCTGCCGAACTAGCCGCCGCGACGACGGTTTTCACCATGATGTACAACGCCGGCGCGCTGGCCGGCCCCGCGGCCGCCGGGCTCGCCATCGATGCCGTCGGCCCGATCGGCCTGATCGCGGTGATGAGCGGCCTGTTGGGGCTTTGTATTCCCGTGGGCCTCATCGTGCTGATGCGTCGAGCCCGCCGGACTTAAGCACCGGGACGGTGCGGTTCGCTCACACGTTCAACAGCAGGTGCTCGCGTTCCCAGGGGCTGATGACGTCCTGGTACTGGTTGAACTCCGTATGTTTGACCGCGATCAGGAGATCGACGAAGTCCGACCCCAGCACCTCGCGCAAAGGCTTGGAGCGGCTGAGCCGCGTCAGTGCGTCGGGCAGGTGGCTGGGCAGGCCCTGACCCTTGGCGCGGTAGGCATCGCCGGTCTGGGGTTTGCCGGGCTCCAGCTTCTCGATCATGCCCAGATAGCCGCAAGCCAGCGTGCCGGCGATGGCGAGATAGGGATTAACGTCGACGCCGGCGACCCGGTTCTCGACCCGGCGTCCGGCACGGTCGGATTCCGGCACGCGCAGGCCAACCGTGCGGTTCTCGTAACCCCAGTGGGTGTTGATCGGCGCGTCTGAATCGGCGCGCAGCCGCCGGTAACTGTTCACGTTTGGCGCGAAGAGCGGCATGGCGGCGGCGAGATAGTGCTGCAGGCCGGCAACATGGGCGTGAAACAGTTTGGTGTCGCGCCCCTTGG
Source organism: Pseudomonadota bacterium (assembly GCA_039028155.1). Classification (NCBI taxonomy): domain Bacteria; kingdom Pseudomonadati; phylum Pseudomonadota; species Pseudomonadota bacterium. Next base: position 17,296 of record JBCCIS010000002.1, on the reverse strand, counting down.
CGTCGGCGAACACATTGCGCCCGGTCTTGGTGTCGACGATCGACTGGTGCACGTGCATCGCCGAGCCCGCCTCGCCCTCGATCGGCTTTGCCATGAAGGTCGCGTAGACGTTATGGCGCAGCGCCGCCTCGCGAGTCGCGCGCTTGAAGACAAGCACCTGGTCGGCCAGCGCCATCGGATCGCCGTGATGGAAGTTGATCTCCAGCTGCGCCGGGCCGCTCTCGTGGATCAGCGTATCGACGCCGACGCCGGCGGCCTCGCAGAAGTCGTAGAGGTCGTCCATGACGTGGTCGAACTCGTTGACCGCGTCGATGCCATAGGCTTGGCTGCCCGCCTCCTGTCGGCCCGACCGGCCCTCCGGCGGTTCCAGCGGATAGTCGGGGTCTTTGTTGGTGGCGACCAGGTAGAACTCCAGCTCCGGCGCAATGACCGGCCTCCAGTTCCGCTCGGCGTAAAGCTCGAGCACGCGGGCCAGCACCTGGCGCGGCGCGACGCCGACCGGCTTGCCGTCGCGGGTGACGCAGTCGCAGATCACCTGTGCGGTCGGCTCCTCGTACCAGGGCACCAACCGCAAGGTGGAGATGTCGGGATTGAGGATCATATCGGGTGACGTCGGATCGCCCGGGAACGGCTCTGGGTATTCGCCGGTCACCGTCTGATAGAAGATGTCCTGAGGCAGGCGCAGTGACGCGCTCTTCAAGGACGCCAGGAACCGTTCGCGCGGCAGAATCTTGCCGCGCGCGATGCCGGTCAGATCCGGCACCATGCATTCGACGTCGTCGATCCGGTAGGTCTTAAGCCACTTGGCCGCGTCGGTTGTCATCGGAAGCATCCCTCTTGGCGTCCGCATAGGCCCGGCACGCGTCGCCGAACGCGGTGAACAGGGCGCGGTCGGCCGGCCGTTCGTCGAAGCGCCACTCCGGATGCCATTGGACACCCAGCATGAAGCCCGGGGCGTCGCGATGGCTGACCGCCTCGACCTGGCCGTCCGGCGCCACCGCCTCGACGGTCAGACAATCGGCGACCCGGTCGATGCCCTGGCCGTGGATCGAGTTGACGGTGTAATGCGTCTCGCCGGTGATCTTGTGCAGCACACCGCCTGGCGTGACGTCGATGGTGTGGGCGGGCGCGTACTGTTCCTCGCGCGGCTTCGTCTCATCGGCCCGGTGATCGAACCGGCCGGGCACCTCTTCGACATGCTGGAACAGCGTGCCGCCTAACGCGGCATTCAGTTCCTGGATGCCGCGGCACACCGCCATCAACGGCATGCCCCGCGCGATCGTGTGATGGATCAGCTTCAGGGTCAGCGCGTCGCGTTGTGGATCGCGCGCCGTCGTCGGCCGCGGTTCGTGGCCGCCATAGTGATGCGGCTCGACATTAGAGAGGCTGCCGGTCAGGAAGACGCCGTCGAGGCGGTCGAGCAGATCGTCCAGGTCGACCAGCGTGTCCAACGCATCGAGGTCGGCGCCGCCGCCGAATGCCGGGATCATGAGCGGCATGGTACCCGCGCCGTGCGCGACGGCGTTGATGTACTTCTCGCCGACCGCGTGGAACGGGTGGATATCGATCTGTTTGACACAACAGGGGATGCCGACCAGCGGCAGGGGGAGGTGACGGTTCATGGCGGAAATGGCTAGCATGGCACCCCGGACACGGCAAGCGGGGTGCCCCAAAGGACGCCATGGACTTAACGGCACTTCTAAGCGCCAAGACCGCCATCGTGGCCGCCGGCTTCGCCATGTTGCTCATCGCCGAGCGGGTCTGGCCTGCGGAACAACGTTTGGGCGGCTGGCCGCGCGTCGGGCGTAATGGCGGGCTCTTGGTCATCAACATGGCACTCGCGCCGTTGATCGTTGTGCCGCTGGCCGCCTGGGCGACGACCTGGCATGTCGGTATCAGGCCCGACTGGTGGACCGGCGCCTGGGCCATCGCGCTCGATCTGGTGCTGCTTGATCTCTGGCTTTATGGCTGGCACCGCGCCAATCACCGGGTGCCGTTCTTGTGGCGCTTTCATGAGGTGCACCACCGCGACCGCTTTCTCGACGTAACGACCGCCGTGCGTTTCCACGCCGGCGAGGTCGTGTTGTCGGCCTTTGCGCGCATGATCCCGATCGCCCTGCTGGATATCCCGCTGACATCGGTCTTGCTGCTGGAAGGTCTGCTCCTGATCGCGACGGGTTTCCACCACTCCAACCTCAAACTCCCGCGAGCGTTCGAGCGGGTGTTGTCGTGGCTGATCGTGACGCCGTCGATCCATTGGGTGCACCACCACAACATCGTCCGCGACACGGATTCAAACTATGCGACCGTCCTGTCGTGCTGGGACAGGATCTTCAGAAGCCGCAGTCCCAACCCGCGTACCCGCGCCATGCCATTGGGCGTCCAAGGTGAGGACGAGTTGAGTTTTCCCCGGCTCCTCATCCAACCCTTTATGTCTCGGCGCCGCGCACCAGGGCCGGATAGCGCACCCACAAGGTGAGCGCGCGCAGCGCGTACATCACGTAAAAGCCGATCCAAAGACCATGGTTGTCGAAGACAGCCCATAGCGCGACCGCGATCGGCGTGTAGAGCGCCAACATCAGCAGCATAGCATTGCGCATGTCGGCGCCGCGGGTCGCGCCGATGAAGACGCCGTCCAATTGGAACGACCAGAACGCGGCAAGCGGCATCAAGACCGCATAGGGCAGGTAGGCGTAAGCGACCTGCCGCACGTCGTCCAGATCGGTCATCAGGTTGACGATCGGTACGCCGAACAGGCCGAAGACCAGACTGGCGAACACCGCGGTGACCGCCGACCAGATCATCGTCACGCGAACCGCCGTGCGCAAAAGACGCCGGTCGCGCCTGCCATAGGCCTCGCCGACAATCGCCTCGGCGGCGTTCGCGAAACCGTCCAGGCCGAAGGCGGCTACGCTCAAGAACATGACCAGCACCTCGTTGGCGGCCAGTGTAACGTCGCCGAGCCGCGCGCTCAGCGCGATGAAGATGGCGAAGGCGAGATTCAGCGACAGGGTGCGGATCAAGAGGTCGCCGTTCAACGTCAGGATGGGTCGGTAGCGATGCCACGCCAACAGGCCGTCGATCCGCCACGTGCCGGGATAGGGTCTAACCACACGCAGCAAGATCAGAATACCAAGACCCAGGCCGACCCATTCCGAAACCGCCGTCGCGCCGGCTAGGCCGGCGATGTCCCAGCCGAAGCCGAACACGAAGAGGAAGTTCAGCACGACGTTCAGCGAGGCGATGACAATCTGGATAACGAGCGCCCAGCCGGTGCGCTGGATGCCGATCAAACAGCCAAGGATCACATAGTTGCCGAGTGTCGCCGGCGCGCTCCAGATCCTGACGTCGAAATAGATCCGCGCCTGTTCGGTCACCGCCGGGCTGGCATCGACCAGGACGAGCGCCAGCCAGCCGATCGGCGCCTGCAGCGCCAGCATGGCGAGCGCGATGACGACCGCCACCACGCCGGCGCGTGCGGCGATCGCACGCAATTCGCCGCCATCGGCGCGGCCCAGCGCCTGGGCGACGTAGCCGGTGGCACTGAAGCGCAGGAAGCTGAAGGTCCAGAAGACGAAGCTGAAGATCAGCGCGGCGACCGCCACGCCCCCGAGGTACTCAGGCCCCGGCAGGTGGCCGGCGACCGCCGTGTCGACCGCACCGACGATCGGCAGGGTGAGGTTGGAGAGAATGATCGGTGCGGCGAACCGCAGCACGCGGCGGTGCCAATAGCGCGCGTCGTCCATGGAGCCGCCTGCGCGATCGCTCATGACGCGGGGTCGAGGGGTTCGGATTGTGGTGGCGGTGCTTTAATCACCGCCGCAGATTAGGGCTTCATCGCGTCACGAAAAGCGCAATCTGACTACTCCGTTCCCGTGGTGGGCCGGATCAGTTCCAGGTGATCGATCTCGAAGAGGTCGGTCGACAACGGCACGCCGAACTCCGCGGTGACCAACGTGACGCGGGTGATGTAACCCTGGGCATCGCGCACATACCACTGGGTCAGCTCAAGCGGTGTGTCGGCCTCATCGTCCAGGGGGTCGTGGAACACCAGCGTCAGAACACCGGAGCCCGGCTCCTCGGACGGCTCGATGGTCATGTAGACGGACGGACCATCGCGGCGGATGCCGCGCACCTTCACAGCCTCCTGAAGATCGATGTCGGACTGCAGCAGGATCGAGGCCGGCGATGTCGACACCGGGCCCTCGTAAAACTGCCCGATCTCGGCATCCCAGAACTGATACTTCTGACCGCGCGCGACCATGATGGTCGGCGGATCGTCATAGGCGATGCGCGCCAGGTTGGGTCGTTTCAACTGAAACTCGCCCTTCGAGGTCGTGCCGTCATAGTTCAGCTGCACGAAACGCGCATCGAGCGTGGTGATGCTGTTGAGGTAGTCCTGAACCCGCTGCAACAGCTCGGCCTCAGTCTCGGCCTGGGCGGGCGCCGTCGCGGCGGTCAGGATCAGCAGCAGGGCGCCGAGCGCCATTCGGAAACCAGTCATGCGTGCTTATGGTGCTGTGGGGCGGGCCGCGTCAAGACTCCGGTCTGATTGAGGCCGAAGCACGGCAGCCTGCCACAATCTGACAGATCAAATGTCTAGTGGTTGCTGGTGCCCGGTCGGATCTTTGCCCGGTGATCGATCGCGAACAGGTCGTCCGCCAACGGCACGCCGAGCGCGACGTCCTCCAGTCTGACGTGGGTCATGTAGCCTTGGGCGTCGCGCACATACCACTGCACCAGTGCCAACCCATCGCCGGTATCCCCGGTCGAATCGTCGAAGACGAGCGTCAGCACGCCGGCGCCTGGGTCGTCGGACGACTGGATTGTCAGGAAAACGCGGTCGCCATCGCGGCGCAGAGCGCGGATGTTGAAGGAGTCCTGAAGATCGACATCGGGCCGCAGCAGGACCCACATGGGCGAAGCGGTAACGGGCCCTTCGAAGAACTGCCCGGTCTCGGCATCCCAGAACTGGTACTTCTGGCCGCGCGCGACGACCTCGGTCGCTGGGTCGTCATAGGCGATGCGGGCCAGCATCGGACGTTTGAGCTGAAAATCGCCGGCCGACGTGCTGCCGTCGTAGTTATCCTGTGTAAAGCGCGCTTCCAGCGTGGTGATGCCGTTCAGATAGGTCTCAACCCGTTGCAGCAGCTCACCGTCGGATTCCGCGCGCGCCAGGCTGGCCGCGGCGGCGGTTGCCAGGACGAGCACGACAACCAGAATCGTCATAAATCGTTTCATGGATGCCCATGTCGTGTGGCTGATCGTTGCGATCAACCCTCGCCCGACATTGCGGCAAAAGCGCGGTCACACAACGGTTTGGGCCAATTGGCCCAGTTTCACGGTCCGTTCTTTTGGCCCGGGATGATCCGCCCTAGAGCTCCGGCGGCGCGGCGGCCAGGACCTCGCGTTTGCCGACATGGTTGGCGGCGCTGACGACGCCGTCGGCCTCCATGCGCTCGATGATGGTGGCGGCGCGGTTATAGCCGATCTTCAGGTGGCGCTGGATGAAGCTGGTCGAGGCCTTCTGCTCTTTGGTGACCAGGAAGACGGCCTGGTCATAGAGCGCCTTGTCCTTGTCGTTGCCGGCATCGCCGCCGAACCCGCCGCCGCCGATGTCGGACGGCATCTCGAAGGCCTCTTCGGTGACATCGTCCAGATAGTCGGGTTTGCCCTGGCGGCGCAGGAAGTCGGCGACCTGCTGGACCTCGTCATCGCCGACGAAGGGTCCGTGGATGCGCGTGACGCGCCCGCCGCCGCGCATGAACAGCATGTCGCCCTTGCCCAGGAGTTGCTCGGCGCCCTGCTCACCCAGAATGGTCCGGCTGTCGATCTTGCTGGTGACGTGGAAGCTGACCCGGCACGGGAAGTTCGCCTTGATGGTGCCGGTGATGACGTCGACCGACGGGCGCTGGGTCGCCATGATCAGATGGATGCCGGCGGCGCGCGCCATCTGGGCCAGGCGCTGGATGGCGCCTTCGATGTCGCGGCCGGCAACCAGCATCAGGTCGGCCATCTCGTCGACCACGACGACGATATAGGGCAGCGGCTTGTCGGCGATGACCTCTTCCTCGAACACCGGCTCGCCTGAATCGGTGTTGAAGCCGGTCTGCACGGTGCGCGTCAGTTCGAGACCCTTGGCTTGTGCTTCGGCGACGCGCTTGTTGAAGCCGTCGATATTGCGCACGCCGATCTTCTGCATGGCGCGATAGCGGTTCTCCATTTCGCGCACGGTCCACTTCAGCGCCACAACCGCCTTACCGGGCTCTGTAACGACGGGGGCCAGCAGATGCGGGATGTCGTCATAGACCGACAGCTCCAGCATCTTCGGGTCGATCAGGATCAGGCGGCACTGGTCGGGCGTCATCTTGTAGAGCAGCGACAGGATCATCGCGTTGATCGCGACCGACTTGCCCGAACCGGTGGTGCCGGCGACGAGGAGATGCGGCATGTGGGCGAGGTCTTCGACCACCGGCGCGCCGGAAATCTCCTTGCCCAGCGCGATCGGCAGCTTGGTGCCGGACTTCGTATAGGTCGGCGCCTCGAGCAATTCGCGCAGCGCGACGGTCTCGCGGTCGGCGTTGGGCAGTTCGATGCCAAGCACCGTGCGGCCCGGGACGACCGAGACGCGGGCAGAGATCGCGCTCATGTTTCGCGCGATGTCGTCGGCCAGACCGATCACGCGGCTGGCGCGGATGCCGGCTTCCGGCTCCAGTTCATAGAGCGTTACGACTGGTCCGGGGCGAACCTCGTCGATCTCGCCACGAATGCCGAAGTCCTGCAGCACGCCTTCCAGCATGCGCGCGTTTTGTTCGAGCGCCTCGTCGTCGATGACATTGCGCGAATTGGGATCAACGTCGGTCAGGAGCTCCAGCGGCGGCACGGTGACGACGCCGTTGCCGTCGAGCGCCAGGCTTGTCTGTTGCGGCTTGCGCCGCTTGCGCTTCTTGGCGGTGTCCTTGCGTGGGCGCACACGTCGCTTGGGCGGCGGTGCTTCGGCTTCGACCTCCTCCTCGATCTCCTCCTCGTCCTCGTAGACGTCGGCCTCCGGCTCGTCCTCGTACTCTTCGTCGTCTTCCGAATAGGCCTCCTCTTCGTACTCTTCCTCGTCTTCGTCGCGGTTTCTCTCCGGCAGGCGGTCATAGAGGCCGCGCAGGAAGACGACGGTGACAATCGAGCCGCGCCACAGACCGTGCGCCACGGTGGTCGTCAGGAACCAGAGGCCGCCGGCGGCCCGGCGCACATCATCGCGCGGCAAGCCGGCGGTGAGGACAAAGAGGATGATCCCGAACAGCCCGAAACCGATGGCCAGCCAGGTCAGGCCGATGAACGAGACAGCACCGACATTGACCAGAATGCCGTAGAGTGTCGCGCCCACGATGCCGCCCGAACCGACGCTGAACGGCCAGTCGGCGGGCCACCCGGTCATCTGGAAGGCAAGCGCCAAAACCGCCGTCGCGAACGGCAGGGCGAACAGCCCGAGCCACGGCCGCGCCAGATGCTGATGGGCCATCAAACGCCACGCCCAGGCGGCAAGCACCAGGACCGGGACGACAACGGCAAAGCCGATCCAGGAAAACAGGATGTCGGCGCCATAGGCACCGGGCCGTCCCATCAGATTGGCGACGCCGCCGGTTGTCGCGTGGTTATAGGAGGGATCGTTGGCGTCGAAGCTCAACAACGCCAGCGCCAGGGCCAGCGCGACGATGCCGATCAGCAGACCGGCACCCTGAACCGCGCGGCGCTTGAGGTAAGCGGCGACCTGTTCGGGCATCAATCGGAAGCGAGGTGCGGTGGCGCTGCGGCTTGCCATCGAAATTCTCCCCTAAAGCACTGCTTTGCGAGCCGGCATCACCAGCCCACTCTCCCGCCCGGCCACCCCGAGGATGCTGCCATGGGTGGCCTCGGCGAAAACGCCTCTCGGCGTTTTGCCCCGGAGGCGGGGGAGAGGGCTGGCACCGGCATCTTGCATGTGTACATACCTACAATACCTCCGCGAGGCGGGTCAGCGCTTCGCGCGTGGTATCGATATCGTTGACCAAGGCGACACGGATATAGGCTTGGGCCGGGTTCGGCTCGCCCTCTCGACTGGCCGCGAGGTAAGCGCCGGGCAGCGCTTTCACCGCGGCCTTCGACCACAGCGTGCGCGCGGCTTCCTCGCCGTCGCCGACATCCAGCCACAAGAAGAACCCACCGGGTGGGCGGAAAAACCCAAAGCGATTGCCCAGGATCCGCTCGGCAATGTCGATCTTCTCGCGATAGAGCGCGCGGTTGGCCTCGACGTGGGCCTCGTCGCGCCACAGCCGTTCGGCGGTGTCGTAAGCGGCGAACGAACTGGAGGCGGCCGCGTATTTTCTAAGGCGCACGAACGCCTTGATGAAGTCGGGATCGCCAGCGATGAAACCGGAACGAAGGCCGGGCACGCTGGAGCGTTTGGAGAGCGAGTGGAAGGCGATGACATTCGTCATGTCGCCGTCCTGGGCGCAGATCTCCAGTGCGCTCGGCGGCGGCGCCTTGTCGTAGATCTCAGCGTAACATTCGTCGCTCGCCAGGATGAAGTCGTGTCGGCGCGCCAGGTCGACGGCCCGGCGCAGATAGTCGCGGCCGGCGATCGCACCCTGCGGGTTCGCCGGCGAGCACAGATAGAACAGTGCCGTGCGGTCCAATAGCTCCGGCGTCAGGGCGTCGAGATCCGGAAGGAAACCGCTTTCGGGGCCGCATGGCAGATAGATAGGCTCGCCGCCGGCGCTCAGCGCGCCGCCCTTGTAGGGCTGATAGAACGGGTTGGGCATCAGGACGGCCGGCTGCCTGCCCGCTTTCTCCGTCGGCACGGCGGCGATCGCGATCATGAAGAGAGCCTCGCGCGTGCCGGCGACGGGCATGATGTTGCGGCCGGGGTCGATGAATCCTTCGGGCAGGGAAAAGCGCCGGGTGAGCCAGGCCGCGATCGCGTCGCGCAGGCCCGGTGTGCCCTCGATCGGCGGATATCGGCCGTAGTCGTCGAACCGGCTGGAGAGCGTGTCGCGCGCAATTTCCGGCACGCCGTGCTTGGGTTCGCCCATCCACATCGGGATCGCCGTTTCCCCGTCCGGCAGCGGCAGATCGGCGATCAACGCGTCGAGCCGCGGGAACGGGTAGTCGGTCAGCTCGTCCAGGCGATCACTGATCATCAGGGTTTCCGCTGTATTGAACGGCCGGGAACATTAACACGTCGCGGACTCCTGATGCAAAAGACCGTTTCGAGTCCGTTGCTTACGAGCGAATCTTCGACTCAGTCTTGACAAACCGGCCCGAATAGGCGCAATTGGGTATAGATTGTGGTTCGACGCCATCAAACCGCCATATCTTGTGTTATCTTACGGCCTGCAGGGCGCTATCGGGGGTACGGGGAAGCGATGAAGTGTTTCCGACGACTTGTCACTTTTTTGGCGGCGCCACTCGCTGTCGTCTTTTTTGTCACATCATCCGGTCTGACGAGCGCCCATGCGGGCCTGGTCACGACCGAAGAAGCCACCCAGCAGCTGGATACCTCGCTTGATCGCGACGCGCTCTTGAGCCTCATCGAGCGCGAAGACGTCCGTCAGGAACTGATTGCCCACGGGGTCGATCCGGAAGAAGCGACAGCCCGAATCGCCGCGCTCAGCGACGACGAGCTACGCCAGATCATGCACAAAATTGACGAAATGCCGGCCGGCGAAAGCACGGTTGGCGTCATCGTCGGCGCTGCGCTGATCGTCTTTCTGGTGCTGCTGCTGACCGACATTCTGGGATTCACCGACGTCTTTCCGTTCACCAAGTAGGGACCGTTGCCGTACCGCGGCAAAAGGGGGTCAGGGCGTGGAGCCGGTCACCAGGTTAGGTGGCCGGCTTCTTGCCGTCTGGCCGCTTGTTCTCCTGACGCTGGCGGCCTGCGCCGGCACGCCGCAAAGCGACCGGCTTCTGTCGGCCGGCACCACGGCCGGCGGTCTTCCCATGCGCGCCCAGATAACGGATGTACCGTTCTTTGCGCAGGAAGAGCGCTATTGCGGACCGGCCTCGCTTGCCATGGTGCTCGTCTGGGGCGGCATCGCGACCGACCAGGAAGAGGTCGGCGAGGAGATCTATACGCCGGGGCGCGAGGGCACGCTGGTCAGCGACGTCCTGGGCGGCGCGCGCCGTCACGGCCGGCTTGCCGTGCCGGTCAACACCCTTGACGCCCTGCTTGCAGAGATCGCCGCCGGGCATCCGGTTATCGTCTTTCAGAACCTCGGCCTCGACTGGTACCAGCAATGGCACTTCGCGGTCGCTATCGGTTATGACCTCGATGCCGGTACGCTAACACTCCACTCCGGTCTCGACGAGCGGCGGGTAACGCCGCTCGATACGTTCGAGCACACCTGGCGGCGCGGCGACTATTGGGCGCTTGTGGTTTTGCCGCCGGCTACGTTGCCGGCGACGGGGTCTGAGGGCGAGGTCGTCGACGCAGCAGTCGCGATCGAACGCTTGGGCCTGACCGGCGATGCGGCGCAAGCCTATGCCGCGATCGTGGAGCGCTGGCCCGGCAGCGGGACAGCTTGGCTTGGTCTCGGCAACACAGCCTATGCCATGGGCGATCTCTTCGACGCGGCCGATGCCTTCGGACGCGCGGCGGTGGCCGATCCGGACTTCGGCGCGGCGTGGAACAATCTGGCCGTGGTCCTCGCCGAACAGGGCCACCGCAACGCCGCGATCGACGCGGCCGAAAAGGCGATCGCCACCGGCAACGGCGATATCGAGGAGTACCGCCGCACGCTCGAAGAGGTCGGCGCCGGCACCTAAGGCCGGCTGCCACGCTCCTCGGCGAGAACACGGCGGAGCGCGCCATAGTCCTCGAGGCCCAGCGCATCGCCGATACGTTCCCGCCATGCGTCGTCGAACGCCGCCACCAAGTCGTCGCTTAAGACGGCGCGGTGACCGCCGACCTGACCGGTGCGGACCTTGTTGGACTCGCCGTCCGGGGGCAGGCCGGCAATAGCGTCGCGTGCTTCGCGCAGCAGGTGATCGTCGAACTGGCCGGCATGCGTCTGCATGAAGGGCAGGCTGGAATGCTCGATGGCGGTGTCGATGGCGGGCGATCCCGGTGCGATGCCCATGAAAGCAGCGACGCGCCGCACGGCGCCCGCGGGGTCGTCCTTCATGTCTTCATAGGTCAGGAACAGCGTGTCGTCGTCCAGACGTTTGTGCCACCACGACGCAAAGTGCGGCCAGATACCGCGCGCGGCGTCGCCGCCCAAAATATCGCGACGCACGAAATCGTCGATCGAGATGGCGCCAGCCTCGAAGAACCAACCTTCCGAGAAGCGGTAGAGCGACACCGCGATGTCCTTGGGCTCGCGGGTTATGTAGATGTAACGGCAACCCTTCGGCACCTCAGACCAGTCGAGATGGCTCTTATAGGCACGCGGCGGCGCGGCCTGTTCGCCCTCGATGTCGAGGCCCGTGTCAAAGGCTATCTCGATCCACGGGACGACGGCGGTTATCTCAGTGAAATCCATGTCGCCGCCGGTGCGCAGTTGATGCACGATCTGCTGCATCCACGTTGTGCCGGCTTTGGCATAGGTCGAAATGATGATGTCGTCGGGTTGCGGCTTGAAGGCGACGCCGCGCTGATGGCTCTCCTTCGTGAAGTACTTCGCGGCAACCGCGTCCATCTCCTCGAACGTCGTGGGTCGTCGTAGCGCCATGCCCTCTCCCGGTTCCTCTGTGCGGCGCAAGGAGACACCGGCCAGGCACGCGATGGCAAGCGGCAATGGTCTTGGTTGGGTGGCGTCCCGCCGAGCAGCGACGGGACGCCACACTGGCTAGACCGTCACGGAGTCCCGGCCGAACTCCGGATAGGCCGCCATGCCAAGTTCGACCTGATCGAGACCGGCGACTTCCTCGTCGGCACTGACGCGAAGCCCCACCGTTACCTTAAGGGCGAACCAGACGAGCGCGCTGGCGACGGCGGCGAACGCGCCGATGGCGACGACGCCCAACGCCTGCACGCCGACGCTCGCCTCGCCGTTGGTCAACGGCACCGCCATGGTACCCCAGATGCCAGCGAAGAGATGGACGGGGATGGCGCCGACGACATCGTCGATCTTCAAACGATCGAGCAAGGGAACGCCGGCAACGACAATCAGCGCGCCGATGCCGCCGATGATGATGGCCTCACCAATGGTCGGCGTATCCGGGCCGGCGGTGATGCTGACCAAACCGGCGAGCGCACCGTTCAACACCATGGTCAGATCGACCTTGCGGTAGACAAGCTGGGTCGCGACCGCCGCGGCGACCACGCCGCCGGCCGCCGCCATGCCGGTGTTGGCGAAGATGTTGGCCATGGCGACCGCGTCGGCCGCCGAGCCCAACGCCAGTTGCGAACCGCCGTTGAAGCCGAACCAGCCGAGCCACAGGATGAACGTGCCGAGCGTCGCCAGCGGCAGGGACGATGGCGGCAGCAGACGGATCTCGCCCTTGGGCCCATACTTGCCAGCGCGCGCGCCCAGGATAATGGCGCCGGTCAACGCCGCCCAGCCGCCGACCGAGTGCACGATGGTCGATCCGGCGAAGTCGGCGAAACCTTCTTGCGCCAGCCAACCGCCGCCCCACTGCCAGGCGCCCTGGATCGGATAGATGATGGCGGTCAAGACAACGACGAAACCCAGAAAGGGCCACAGCTTGATGCGTTCAGCCAGCGTGCCCGACACGATCGAGGCGGCGGTCGCGACAAACACCATCTGGAAGAACCAATCCGACGCCGCGGCGTACCCGCCGTTAAAGTCGGCATTCGCGACCGCGCTGTCGTCGGCAACCCACGGTGCGAAACCGCCGATCAACCCGCCGTCGACGCCGTCATACATCAGGTTGTAACCGACGAGGTAATAAGCGATGCCGGCGATCGAAAAGAGCATGACGTTCTTGACGCAGATGGTCGCCACCGATTTGGTGCGCACCATGCCGGCCTCCAGCATCGTGAAGCCCGCCGCCATCCACATGACGAGCGCACCGTTGACCAGAAACGAAAAGGTGTTGAGCACATAGGCCGTCTCCGCCTCGACCCCGGCATGCGCCAGGCCGGGCAGCAGGATCGCGCTACCGAACAGGACGGCGAGCGCGCCTCGCCTCAATGTCGTTGTCATCGAAAACCTCCCAGGTTTGCCGTTTGCCCGCACGGGGCATGTTCCCGGAAGACTCTCTTTTCAAACGGCGTGCCAATCTGCTGCGCTGCAACAAATCCATATAGATCAACACGTTGGGATCTGGAATGTCACGAGTCCTGACGCATTTGCCTGCCGATTAGGCAGCACCCTGCCTATCTGGGCGGCAAGGCTCAGCCAGTTTCAATGGCCAGGCGTCGCTCGCGGTGCCAGACATAAAGGCCGCTGCCGACAATGATGGCGATACCGAGCCAGGTGATGGCGTCTGGAAACTCATGCCAGATCAGATATCCCAAGATGGTGCCGCCAATGATCTCGACATAGGCGAACGGTGCCAGCAACGAAGCCGGCGCATGGGCGTAGGCGCGAATGGTGAAGCCGTTGCTGCTGGCCGACAAAATGGCGACGACGACAAGGCCGAGCCAAATCTCCGGCGTCGGTGCCTGCCAATAGAACGGCGATGTAACGATAAGCACGACGAAACCGACAATGGCTGCCCAGAACATCATGGTTCCGGTGCCGTGGTGCGGAGCCAGCATGCGCGTGATAACCGCGTAGACAGAGTAGAAAAAGACGGCGGCCAGCGGCAGCAAGGCGGGCAACCCCATGCCGCCTTCATAGGTCGGCCGGATCATGATGAGCGCGCCGACCAAGCCGAACCCACAGGCCAGCCAGCGTCGCGGTCCGACCTTTTCCTTCAGGACGAGGGCGGCGAGCGCGGTGACCATGAGGGGCCCGAGCATGATGATGGCGATGATGTCGGCGAGCGGTAGGAGAGCGAGGCCGGAAAAAAAACTGATGGCGCTCGCGAACTGGCAACAGGAACGAATGAGCTGCAGGCCCGGCCGACGGGTTCTGACCAGCTGCGTCAGGTTCGTCGTACGCGCGATGAACGGCACGGCAAGGATCATCGCGCAGGCTTGGAACAGGGCGACCTGATAGACCGGCACCTGTTCGATGGTGAGCTTGGCGACCGCGTCGGAACAGTTGATCAAGGTCAGTGCCACCAGGATCAGCAGAATGCCGATCATGTGCGGATGACGCCCGCCTCCCGTCACGATGTTGCCGTGCATCGTCTCCGGCGGCGGAAGGTCGGGATGGGTCATGATGATCAGCCGGCGGCGATTGCGGCTTCGATCGCTTTGCCCAGACGCAGGATGGCGGCTTCTTGGTCGGCGCGCTGCATGATCATGAGGCCTGCCGGCAGGCCGAGATCATCGCGGCCGCACGGCAGGGTCAGCGCGCAGAGCTTCAGCAGGTTGCCCGGCGTCGTGTTGCGCAACGTGTTGCGATTGGCTTTGCGATAGGCCGCCTCGTCGTCGATCAGATCGGCAATCGGCGGCGGGCTGATCGGCACGGTCGGTGCGATCATCGCGTCCCAGCCGGCGAGCCGTCGGGCCATGGCATCCTGCACGGCCTCCAGGTCGTTCTGCATGCGCACCAGATTGAAGCCGGCGAGCTTCGTGCCCTCGCGAAAGCGCGGCAGCATGTTGGCGTAAATCTCGTCCGGCTTGTCTTCGACCAGGTCACCCCAGCATGCATAGGCCTCGACGGTCACAACGCCGCCGCCCTTGCCCATGATCTGGACCGCCTGATCGATCTCGTCGACCTGCTCCCAGGAGACGCTCGCGCCCGCGCGTTCCAGGGCCTCGATGCCGGCGCGCACCGCCCGCTCGATCCCCGGATCGACATCGGCCCACATCGCGTTCTTTGGCGCCAGGAAACGTTTACCCTTGAGCGAGGCGCCGGTCAGATCGGCGGCTTTGCGTCCGCTCAGAACCGACCACACGGCGTTGGCGTCGGCGACGTCACGGGTCAAGGGACCGATGGTGTCGAGGCTCGGCGACAGCGGCAGGATGCCGTCAAGCGTCAGATCGCCGGCGGTCGTCTTGAGCCCAACCACGCCATTCAGTGATGCCGGAATGCGGACGGATCCACCGGTGTCCGAGCCGATGCCGGCCGGCGCCAAGCCGCGCGCGACGGAGACCGCCGCGCCGGACGACGACCCGCCCGGGATCCGGGCGACCGTGTCGTCATGGGCATTGGGGGGCGTGCCATGGGTCGTGTTGATGCCAAGGCCGGAAAACGCGAACTCCGTCAGGTTGGTCTTGCCCAGGCAGATCGTGCCGGCCCTTGTCGCGCGCCCCAGAAGCGTGGCGTCATACTCGGGCACGCGGCCCTGCAGGGCGCGCGCGGCACCGGTGGTCTCGACACCCGCCGTGTCGACAAGGTCCTTCCATGATAGCGGCACGCCGTCGAGCGGTCCGCGTCGTTGCCCGGCCTTGGCGCGACGGCCCGCCGCGTCGGCTTCGACGCGCGCGCGCTCGGGCGTCAGGCGCAGATAAACCAGATGATCGCTGTCCTCGGCGGCGATGCGATCCAAGAAAAAGTCAGTCAGCGCGACCGGATCGATCGCGCCGGCGCCGATGCCGGAGCCAAGCTCCAAAGCCGTCATGTCCTGCCAGGCCTTGGCCATCGCGCCCTCCTGCTGGTTGTCCACTGCTACAGTCTTACCGGGATGGGCTGGACATTGCATCCCGGCGTGCCGATGTTTCCTTCATGACAGGCACGCTAAGGCAGGAAGCGGACATCGCGATTGTCGGCGGTGGCATGAATGGTCTGACGGCGGCCGTGGCGCTTGCCGGCGCCGGCTTTGATATCGTGCTGCTGGACCGGCGCGATCCCCGCGACACGGTGGATGCCGGGTTCGATGGGCGGGTGACGTCGATTGCCTGGAGTTCCAAGGTCATGCTCCAGACCATGGGTGTGTGGCCGGGCGTGGCCGATCAGGCCGAGCCGATCCAGGAGATTCGCGTCTCCGACGGCGACGCGCCGCTGTTCCTCCACTATGACCACCGCGACATCGGCGACCATCCGTTGGGCTTTATCGCTGAGAACCGCACCATCCGCGCCGCCTTGCTCGCCCATGCCGACGGCTACGGCAATATTCGCTTCGCGGCGCCGTGCACCGTGGCGGATCTGAAGCGCGATCACGATCGTGCGTCTCTGGTCCTTGAGGACGGCGGGCAAGTTCAGGCGCGTCTGGTGGTGGCGTGTGACGGCGCATCGTCACCCCTGCGTGCGATGGCGGGCATCCGCCACGTGCGGCACGCTTATGGCCAGACCGGTATCGTGACGACGGTGAGCCACGAACGACCCCATCGTGGCATCGCCCATGAGCGGTTTCTGCCGGCTGGTCCGTTCGCCATCCTGCCGCTGCCCGGCAACCGCGCATCGCTTGTCTGGACCGAGGCCGACGATATCGCCGGGCGCATCATGGCGTTGGACGATGACGCGTTTCACGAGGAGATCGCCTGGCGTTTCGGCGATTTTCTGGGCGCGGTCGAAGCCTATGGTCCGCGCTGGTCCTATCCACTGAGCCTGGTGCACGCGGAGCGTTACGCCGAGGACCGGCTGGCGTTGGTGGGCGATTCAGCCCATCAGATCCACCCGATCGCCGGCCAAGGCTATAACCTCGGTCTGCGCGACACCGCGGCACTGGCAGAGGTGCTGACCGATCGGCGCCGCCTGGGTCTGGAACCCGGCCACGGCGACGGCCTTGAGCGCTACGCCCGCTGGCGGCGCGTCGACAACCTGATGCTGATCGCTGTCACCGACAGTCTTAACCGTTTGTTCTCGAACGACGTGGCGCCGATCCGGCTGGCGCGCGATGTCGGACTGGCCGCTGTTAACCAATTGCCGCCTCTCAAAAGGCTTTTCATGCGCCACGCGATGGGAACCGTCGGCCATCTGCCGCGGTTGCTGCGTGGCGAAGCGCTCTGACAGACCATCGCTAACTGCGTGATAACGAACACTAATGACGATTTGATCAGGCGTTACCAATCGAAATGAGCAGCCTCATTACCGATTAGGGCGCGTGCCTTCGCCAATGAGCGGCACGGGCGGCCGGATAAATGTATCCAAAGTGTTATCGCGACACGGCCGACCCCCACGAAACCCCCGCGCCGCGATAAAGATTAAGCATCACAGACCTCCTTGATGCGCCAAGCGGCCCACCCAGCCAACCGGCACATCGCAGATCAGGACCGGAACCCGACCGCCCCCGACCCCAAACCCCCCCGGGTCTGATCTTTCGTCAGACGCCGCACCCGACCCCAAGGGCGCGGCGTCAATTTTTT